>CAXTXZ010000080.1:0-3394 GCA_964248015.1 uncultured Rhodopila sp.
AAGCTTATGCGGCATTGTAGTCCATCGGGACTGCGATGCCGCATGATTCACTCTTTCCGGGCAGGTTCACGCCTCCGGATCCTTCGGCCCTTCACTCAGGTTACGCTCTAATCGTCCGGATGATCCGGAACCCCTGTTCCCGGCAGGCCGAGGTCAGGCATGGCATTCAGCTCCAGCGCCGGATCAGGCACGCAGGCCTTCTCGGCTGGGGCGCGGGCAAGGCAGACGTCGTCGCCGATGCCGCTCCAGCAACGCATGACCGAAAACCCTGGGAGGCCGTTGGCGACGTTGCGGCCCCCTATGATGAAATTGACGGCTGGCGCGACACGCGCGCCGCTTGAAACCGTGCCGAACCCGTAAAACGGGACCGGCTGGCCGATAAAGGCGTCGCCCCCGCTGAAAATCCACCATACGGGCCAGCGGAGGCCCACGCCGCACAGGCGCGGTTCGCTCCGCAATGCCGCCTCGGCGCGCAGCACGTTGCCATGGGCTTGCCATTGCTGAAGGAAGCCGCCGCCAGTCGCGGTTGCGCCGCTGATCGCAACCCAGAGGGCGGACGCCGCGAACACCGCCCTGGCGCCAACCGCCACGCCGCGCCGGCTGGCGACAAGCAGGACCAGATCCACCGAGCCGAGGCCAGCCACGATCAGCAGCGGCGGCAACGCCGCGAAGACGAACGTGAACTCCTTGTGCGGAACCGCCGTGTGCGTCAGCAGGATCGTTAGTGCGACGCAACCAAGAAGCGGGGCGCGCCGGATGCCGGCAATGAAAGCCAGCGCCACCGGCACCATGGCCGCGCCCCACCCCAGAAGCATCTTCGCGGGGTAGTACCAAACTGGCTGGACGCCGAAATCAGAGCTTCCATGCTCCGTCACGTTGAAGTGGTAATTGCGGATCACGGATGCGAAGGGGAATCCCCAGGCGAGCGCGTCCGTCAGGCCCAGGGCAGCCAGCGACAACAGGCCGCCAACAACCAGCGGAAGCCATCGGCCTCGCGCGTCGGTCCGGCACGTCCACACGGCGACAACGATGAGGGCGGGCGCCAACTGGAAGCGGAAGCAGAAAACGAGGCCCAGCAAGAGGCCCGCCAGCATCATGCGTCCGAATCCGCGGAAACCTCCGGGTGAGACCGGATCGGGTTCGTATGCGGCAAGGTAAGTCGCAATGATCAGGATGTTGCCGGCCTGGACTTCGCCAAGCGTTTTCGGGCCGAGATGCACCAGGTCAGGCCATGTCGCGCAAAGCAGGCCGCACACCAACGCGCCAAGCCAGCGGGCTTGCCGCCAGCCGACGAGCCATGCGACGGCAACCGTGCCGGTGGCGACCGCCGAGAGTGTTCCCGCGATCACCGCGAGATACCCCCGCGCGCCAAGGCCAGCCAGGTTGGAAAGCCACATCAGCCCCGCAAGGAAGCCTGGGAACATTGGCGATCGGATACCCATGCGCCAGTCCCATGTCATGATGCCATGTCCGGACCAGATCCGATACGCAGGCTCAAGATTCTGGAAGATTTCGTCGGGACGATAGATGCTCGGCATGAGCAGTGTGGCACTTAATCGCAAGATAAAAGCAAAAGCAACGACCAAGGCACACATGAAAAGCGGATAATGATTATTGTCGTTGCCTGCAACCGACACCCTGTGACGGAGAGACCGGGGATAGCTAAACGGCATGCGCGTTCCTGTTTACCATGTCCATAAACATGTAATGCATTCAGGCTTGTCCCGGCGATGCAGGAGCGCCATTCAAAGCCTGTTTGGGAACATCATTAGCCGCACCCATTGCTGCCTGCCTATCTTGCGCTCATCAATCAGTCGTTCGCCAGGCAACCTGCCAAGCGTCGCTGTTATCGGCAACACGTTGCTCATAAGCAAGTTCCTGCTTGGGCGCCGAGCGCGCAGGCGGACCTCCTTGTGTTTGGCCGAACACCGGAGCCGTCCGATGAGCACGTTGTCGCGCCGAGCGCCGCGAGGCCGCGCTGGTCATCGGCGTTGCCGCACCTTGACCTGCCTGCTTTGTTGGGAACAGGGTGCTTGACGGCGATGCGGCTCGCGCCCGGCAGGCCTGAGGAGGAAACAACAATGGATGAACTCGCGGCCGGGACGGCGGGGCGTACGGACGCCGCGGCTGGCATGACAAACGTGCGCTGGCGCATTTTCCTCCTTATCCTCGGGACGGTGGCGATCAATTACATCGATCGCGCCTCGATTTCCGTCGCGATGCCGATCATCAGCAAGGAATTCAACATGACGCCGGCGGTCCAGGGCGTTTTGCTGAGCAGCTTCTTCTGGTCGTACTGCCTGATGCAGATCCCTGGCGGCCTGCTGGCGGACCGGTTCCTGCCGCGCCTGGTCATCGCCGGCGCGACGGTGCTGTGGGGCGCCTTCGCGGCGCTGGGCGCGGCCTCGACCGGCTGGGTGACGATGCTGCTGACCCGGCTTGGCCTTGGCGTTTCGGAAGGGCCGGTGTATCCGGCAGGGGCCAAGCTGATCGGCCTGTGGATGACCCCGGTGGAGCGCGGCCGGGCGGCGGCGTTGCTGGATGGCGGGGCGCCGCTGGGAACGGCTCTGGGGTCTCTGATCATCGCCGGGCTGATCGCGGCGCTCGGGTCGTGGCGGCTGGCGTTCCTCGCGGCCGGGCTTGGCACCATCGCCTGCGGCATGGCAGCGTGGTGGTATATCCGCAACCATCCGCATGAGCATGCCTCGGTCAACCCGATCGAGCGGCGGCACATCCAGGAGGGGCTGCGGCAGGCCGATGCGAACGCCGGCGGCGGCGCCGACATGCGGACGATCCTTCGGTCGCCGCAGGTCTGGCTGCTGTTCATCGGCTGGTTCTGCTTCAACTCGCTTTGGTACGGCTTCCTGACCTGGGTGCCGAGTTTCCTCGCCAAGACCCAGGGGCTGAACATCGCCTCGCTGGGCGGCGCTTCGTTCCTGGTGTTCTTCGCCGGCTTTGTCGGCGAGCTGGTCGGCGGGCAGTTGCTGGACGTGTGGCTGCGGACGGGAAGCGACCCGCAAAAGGTTTACCGGCGGCTGTTCGGCATCTCGGCGGGGCTGGCGACGCTGGCGGTGTTCCTGGTGGCCTTTGTGCATGACGAAACCACGGTGATCGTGCTGCTGGCGGCGACGCTGTTCTTCTTGCGCTGGTGCGGCATGTACTGGACGCTGCCGGGACTGCTGATCGGCGCCGGGAAAGCGGGCTTCCTGGCGGGGGCGATGAACTTCGCCGGCAACATTTCCGGCATCGTGATCCCGGTGACGGTTGGGCTGATCGTCAGCGCGACCGGGTCGTACTACCTCGCGCTGATGGTGTTCGCGGCGGTTGGGGCGGGGCTGTTCGTGTGCTCGGTCAGCATGAAGTACCGTCGCGCGATCTAGGCGCGGGCTGTTTC
>CAXTXZ010000080.1:3494-4849 GCA_964248015.1 uncultured Rhodopila sp.
GCGCCGTGAGACTTCTGGCCTGAACGACAAGCGGGCGTCCGGTCGGGTAGTGGGTCAGTCCAGGCCGTCCTCGCCAAACCTTCCGCCGCACGCCGGCCATGGCGCCACCGGCACGCCTTGGGAGCTTGCGGACGTGGTCAAGATGCCGGAGACTTGGAAGGACGCCGCCCATCCACGCTGGAGCCGAACAGCCCATGCCCACCGACCTGATTATGCGCAACCTGTTCGACCGCTGGGAGCGGGTCTGGCACGGCGGAGAATTCGACCTCATCCCAAGCTGCGTTGCGCCCGTCTACACCCGCCATGACCACCTTGGGGACAGGGCCGTCACGCCGGAGTCCTACGCGGGGGAACTGGCAAAGGTGCGGGCGGCTCGCCCCGGCATCCGCGTCGCCGTCTATGACCACTCCTTCAAGGGCGACAGGGCTTGGTACCGCTTCGAGTTCCGTTGGGCCGATCCGGGGACCGGCGAGCCGCAAACACAGGCAGGCATGCAGGCTTACCGCGTCGAGGACGGCAAACTGGCTGAAACCTGGATTTCCCTGCTGCCCGTGGGATCAACATGGCCCGATCCGGTCGCGCAGGAAACCTGGACCAGCCCACCGCCATTAACGGGCGGGTAGAACAGGGCCAGGATTTCCATGCGCGCTCACCTTCAAACGAACTCATGACCAAGCGGCTGTTTTGACCAAACCCGCAAGGGCGAAGCCGAGGTGAGCAACCCCGCTAGCATTGTGACGTTCTCGCAGCGCATGCCATTTCATGCAGGAGAAACGTCCATGGCTATCGAACCAACGCTTCCGCCCGAGCTTCCCGGTCCCGGTGACGACGTGCCGCCGGTCGAGGTGCCGACGCCGACTGATCCCGTGCCGACCATGCCGGAGCCACCGACAGTATGAGGATGGGGCATTGCCCCTGATTCATCGCTGAACGACAGTGATTTGGGCTGGGGAAGACAGCGACAGCCTGAAAAGGCTGAAGCGACCGCCGCCGCCAAACCTCTCGCGGCAGCGCGGGCGTTTCCTGGAAGCTGAGGCCCGAGCGACGCCGGCTTAGCCGGCTTATTGCCTTCGGCCTGGCAAACATCCTTCTGTCAGCCACGCGCCCAACAAGCTCCTTGGCATAGAGCGGAGTAGAGCAAGGCCTAGCAGCATCGGTTTGTCTGATCCATGATCTTGGCTGTGGATGGCCTGGGTCCGGCGCACGCTTGGGTGTGTCGGGTTTGAATGACATCCCCTAGTCCGGAGCGCGCTGATGACACTGATCGACCTGAGCCGCGAGATACAGCACAAGATGGCGCGCCTGCCGACCCATCCGACCGTGATCATTTCCGCTTTCACGACGCATGAGGAAAA
>CAXTXZ010000080.1:4859-6811 GCA_964248015.1 uncultured Rhodopila sp.
GTGCCTGGACCTGTCGCACAAGCCGCGGAAACGCGACATTTCTGTCGGCGACCTGCAGGCGGCGGAGCGCGCCGCCGGCATCGAGATACGGCCAAGGGACACCGTGCTGCTGCACATGGACTTCCACCGGCGCACCTTTGGCACGGATGCCTTCATTACGGACTTTCCGGGGCTGACCAAGGAATCCGCGACTTGGCTCGGGAACAAGGGCATCACGATGTTCGGCGTGGAGGCGGTCAGTCCGGGCCGACCCGGCCGCAACAACTTCGAGGTTCACCATGTTTGCCGCGACATGGGCTTCACGCATATCGAGGGACTGGTCAACCTCGACCGGCTCGTGGGCAAGGGACGCTTCCGCTTCATCGGCTTTCCGCTGAAGATAAAGGGCGGCACCGGCAGCCCGATCCGCGCCGTGGCGTGGCTGGACGCCTGACCGTCGCATAAGCCCCCTGCCCGCGCTATGGTCGGCTTCCTTGGGACAGGGAGAAGCCGCATGCGTCCGGAAGACGTCATCGCCGACAGGCGCCGGCCTTACACGGGCGCCGAGTACGTCCAGAGCCTGCGGGACGGGCGCGAGGTTTACATCGACGGCGAGCGGGTGCCCGATGTCACCGCGCATCCGGCGTTCCGCAACTCGGTCCGGTCGATCGCCCGGCTGTACGACGCCCTGCACGACCCGAGGCAGCGGGACGCGCTGACCTGCCCGACCGACACCGGATCGGGCGGCTACACCCACCGCTACTTTCGCGTGCAGCGCTCGCGGGAGGATCTGGTCGCCGCGCAGGGGGCCATCGCCGCGTGGTCCCGGCTGACCTATGGCTGGATGGGACGGACGCCCGACTACAAGGCGGCGTACACCAACACCCTGGGGGCGAACGCTGAATACTACGGGCCGTTCGCCGGCAATGCGCGCGCCTGGTACAAGCGGGCGCAGGAAACGGTGCCGTTCATGAATCACGCCATCGTCAACCCTCCGGTGGACCGGCACAAACCAGCCGAGGAAACCAAGGACGTGTTCGTTTGCGTGCAAAAGGAGGTTGACGGCGGGATCATTGTCTCCGGCGCCAAGGTCGTCGCGACATCGGCGGCGATCACGCATTACAATTTCATGGGGCAATCCTCGAAGACGGCGACCGAGGACCTGGACATGTCGCTGATGTTCATCGTGCCGATCGACGCGCCGGGCCTGAAGCTGATCTGCCGCACCTCGTACGAGCAATCCGCCCGGGCGCACAGCCCGTTCGACTATCCGCTGTCATCCCGGTTCGACGAGAACGACGCGATCTTCATCCTGGATAACGTCTTCATCCCGTGGGAGGACGTGTTCATCTACCGCGACCCGGCGCGCGTGCTCAGCTTCTATCCCCGGTCCGGCTTCACCAACGGCTTCCAGTTCCAGGGCTGCACGCGGTTCGCGGTCAAGCTGGACTTCATCGTCGGCCTGCTGGCCAAGGCGCTGCGCTGCACGGGCGGCGACGAGGCGCGCGGCAACCAGGTGCTGCTGGGGGAGGCCGTGGCGTGGCGCAACCTGTTCTGGTCGCTGTCGAACGCCATGGCGCACAACCCCAACCCGTGGAACGGCGACGCCGTGCTGCCGGACCTGCGGGCCGGGCAGGCTTATCGGGTGTTCGCGCCGGACGCTTATCCCCGCATCAAGGACATCATCCAGCGCACGGTCACCTCGGGGCTGATCTACCTGCCGTCCTCGGCGCGGGATTTCGCCAGCCCGGCGATCGAGCCGTATCTCCGGCAGTATGTCCGAGGCTCGCACGGCATCGGCCACCGCGAGCGGATCAAGGTCATGAAGCTGCTATGGGAGTGCGTCGGCACGGAGTTCGGCGGGCGGCACGAGCTTTATGAGCGCAACTACGCCGGCGGGTGGGAGGACATCCGCGCCCAAACGCTGACCGGCGCGCAGAAAGGCGGCGACATGGCGGCGATGGAGGCGCTGG
>CAXTXZ010000080.1:6911-10515 GCA_964248015.1 uncultured Rhodopila sp.
TGGCGGGCGATGATCTTGCCCTTGATTGCGTTGTAGACGTTGGCGGGGAGGATGTGGCGGCTGAGCAAATCGTCCTTGCCCTTGTAGGGACGATTCTTGATGATTCCCTCGGCTCTTGACTTGCCGACACCGGGCAGCGCGTCGAGTTCCGCCGAGGAGGCGGTATTGATGTCCACCAGGGCGGATGACGCGGGAGCCGTCGAGGGCGCCGCGGCAACCGGCGGGCGTGCCGGCGCCGGCTTGGGCTGTGGCGTCTGCGCCGCGGCTGGCAGAACGCTCAGGGCGGCGAGAGCCGTGGCGATTGCGAATGGCCGGAATGTCATGGGAACCCTATGAGGTTGCTTAGCTGTGACGGTAGACGCAGGATGGTTTACAAACCGTTGATTTGTCTAGTGATGAGAGAGGATACCTCACAAAAACGTGAATGACAGGCGGCCTCTGGAAGCATCCCTTGAGGCGAGGGATCTGTTTTGCGGCACGGCGCTCCCGGCTACTTGCCAGCGTTGCCTTCACTGCAACCATTTACCTCCCTTTACAAACGCGGCTCCGCGCGTAAACCCTGCAAGGCAGTTTCGGTCGGCGGGCGTCGCGAGTGGCTCGGTCACTGTCAGGGAGAAGCACCGTGGAAGCAGCCGTGGGACAGTCGGCCATACGCAAGATCTACTGGCGCCTGCTGCCGATCGCCATCCTGACCTATCTCCTGGCATACATAGACCGCATCAACGTTGGTTTCGCCGCGCTGACGATGCGCACGGACCTGCACATGAGCGCCACCGACTTCGGCTTCGCCTCCGGCATCTTTTTCTGGGGCTATTTCATCTTCGAGGTTCCCAGCAACATCATCATGGAAAAGGTCGGCGCGCGGCTTTGGATCGCGCGGATCATGATCACCTGGGGCCTGCTTGCTGCCGCCACCGCCCTGGTCGCCGGCACAACGAGCTTTGCCGTACTTCGCTTCCTGCTTGGCCTGGCCGAGGCCGGATTTCTTCCCGGCCTGATCCTGTTCTTCACGTACTGGCTGCCAAGCTATCACCACGCGCGGGTGGTCTCGGGTTTCTTGGTCGGGCTGCCGCTGGCCGTCGCCCTGGGCTCTCCCGTCTCCACCGCGCTGCTGTCGCTGGACGGCTGGCTCGGCCTGCACGGCTGGCAGCACATGTACCTGTTCGAGGGCCTGCCAACCGTCGTGATCGGCGTCCTGGTGCTGTTCCTGCTGACCGACAAGCCTGAACAGGCGAGTTTCCTGACGCAGCCGGAGAAAGACTGGATCAGCCAGACACTGGCGCGGGAGCGTGTGGCGAAAGAATCGAAGGGGCGCCTGAGCCTGTGGCAGGCGATGATGGACCGCCGTGTCCTGCTGCTCGCGCTCAATTATTTTGGCGTCATCACGGCCAGCCTGGGCATGCTGATTTTCATTCCGCAGATCATCAAGTCGCTGGGCGTCACCAGCAACATGACGGTGGGATGGCTGACGATGATCCCTTACGGCGTTGCCGCGGTGGCGGAAATCGCCTGGGGCGCGGTGTCGGATCGCATGAACGAAAGGCGGTGGAACCTGTTCCTCGCCTGCATGCTGTCGGCGGCGGGGTTGGTGTTGGCGGGCCTGACGATGGGAACCTGGTGGGCGATGGTGGGGATGTCCCTGGCGGCGTGCGGTTTCTACGGCTCGAAAGGCCCATTCTGGGCGATGCCTGGGATGTTCCTGACCGGCCCGGCGGCGGCGGCGGGCATCGCCTGGATCAATTCGCTCGGCAACCTGGGCGGCTTCTTCGGCCCCTGGTATGTCGGCTGGATGAGGGACTTGACGGGAAGCTACACGGGCGGGCTGTACGGGCTTGCGCTGTTCGGCCTTGCCGCCGCCGGAATCACCGCGTTCTTCCTGGATATTCGCAACCATGTCGTGGCCCAGGCACGACTGGCGGAATAACGGTCGCGCCGCGCCGCCGCCGGCTTACGCCGAAGGCCGCTGGCTTGCCGAGGCCTGGTTCAGCAAAACGGCGATTTGCTGAATGAGGTTGACGCTTTCAACAGGCTTTCGGAGGACATGGAAACCGCCATTGGCGCCCATGGCGACGGCGCTGACCTCTTCCGCGTATCCGGTCAGCAGAACTGCGGGCAAGCTTGGCTTCACATGGCGAGCATGCCTGATGAGAGCGATGCCATCCGTACCAGGCATGGAGAGATCTGTCACCAGAACGTCGATCGCCGCGGGGTCTGCCAGCAGGATCATGAGCGCCTGGGCCGCGTCAGCGGCCTGGACCACCTTATAGTTATCAATCTCAAGAAGGTCGGCCAGCGTCTCGCGCACCGCGTCGTCATCGTCGACAACCAGGATGCGCCCCGGATTTGCTCGATGGCGCCCGGCTGGCGCCTCAGGGAAATCCTTCCACATCCGGTTGAATTCCGACAGCGCTTTTCCGTTAGATTTATGCAACGGACTATCAACCGTGACGCTCATGCTGGCCTCCTGAAGCCGGATTGCCGACCAGCAATTGCCGGCACAGAGAGTGTTTCTTATAAAGAATTAAAAGATGATGTTGCGAGACCAGCATTTCCCATTGAAGCTGGCGCGAACACTTTCAGCGGGACGGCGATCTCATAACCTATGGTTACAGGTTTTAGCCGGGTAAGTTAACATCTGCATTACGTATTCCAGTAAGTTTGTTGACCTCACTAAATTGTGATAACCCTTGTTCTAACTATGTTCACCTTAATTCTATCTGTGAATTCAAATTGCGAGAGAAATTCATCTTAAAGTTGTATTACTGGTAAAATTTTTGGCTTTTAGCGAATTACGGACTTGAATTCACTTCATGGTTGTATGGTTGCCAAGCGGGGCGAAAATACTTTTGTCTTCATTAACATTCCTTGGCTGACGCGCCCGCATGTCATCATTTCAGGCTCCGGCGACGCTGCTGATCCCCGCGGTGATGCTCAAGGCATCATCGACCGCTCACCGCATGGCACGCGTCGCGCGGTCGCGGCGGACAAGAAGCAGTCGTGCGGGCGAGCGGGACACAAACGACGCGCGCGCTACACCCACGATACGATCCGCAGGGGTATTTTTCCGCTATCCCCATGATGCCGGGAACCGAGGCGCTCCGCCTGTCCAACAGGGGGCAAGCATCTGGGCGCCTGCCCCGGCGCTGCCGGTTTGTGACAGCGCCAATCCGGACTTGCCTATACTTGTCGATGCCGAGGGCGGCAGTCGTTGATGGGCATGCCACTGAACGACTCGCGGGCAACGCCAATGTCAATCCGGCGCACGACGCTTTCCGAAGCGCCGGGCGTGATCCATCAGCGACCGGGCAGCGACGGAGCGTGGACGACGGCGTGTCGCGAGACCGAACAGCCGCGTGAAAAGCGGGCGCCCGGCAATCCGGGAGGGAGCGTTTGCCGAAGCGCGCGCACCCCGCTTGACCGCATCCCGCCGCCGCGACCAAACTACGCCAATGGAACGTCCAGGGCATGGCCGTGCGCAGGCTCGCTGCCTCTGGCGTTTCGACGCGTAGCAAAAGCGACATTTGAAAGGGAGTTCGATGCCTCAGGTAACCCTGACGGTCAACGGCCAGCAGCATACGGTCGAGGTGGAAGCCCGCACGCTTCT
>CAXTXZ010000081.1:0-2310 GCA_964248015.1 uncultured Rhodopila sp.
TGGTGCAGGCCGACCTCGACAACGAGCTGGACGCCCTCGGCGCCGCGACGCTTGCCAGCCATCTGAAGGCCTGCGCCGGGGTGCTGCAGCAGGCGCGGCCAAGGGCAAGGCGCCGCGTCCATGGCGGCTGGAGCCATCAAATCCTGGTCCCTCAGTCGGTGCGGCCTGAGGCAGTTTGGTTCCGCGCGCTCCGCATCGCTGGCGGACCGGACGCGGACGCAGTGGCGACATCTGGTTTTAACCAGGCGCCAGCCGGGTGCCCGTTGCGTGGCTGCGCCCCGATTGGCGCAGCACCAGGAAACCGATCAATGCCAGGTTGGCGACGTTGAACGCCACCCCGGAGCCGAAGGCTGGGGCGTAGAAGCCGAAATGGTCGTAGACGCGCCCGGCGAACCAACTGCCAAATGCCATCCCGCTCATGGATGTGAACAGCACCAACGGGACCCGCCATGACGCCTCGGCAGACGGGAACAGGTCGCGGATCGTCACTATGTAGGCCGGGATGATGCCGGAAAAGCCGAACCCGTAAGCGGCGGCAACCATGAACAACCCGGCCTCGTTCTGGGTCAGCAGGAAGGCGCCGACCGCGACCGCCTGGCAGGCGGAACCGGCGAGCACGGTCTTCAGCCCGCCGTGACGATCGGCAAAGACGCCCCAAAACTGCCGTGTGACAAAGGCGCAGCCGAGCAGCACCGAGAGCATCATCGCCCCGGTGGCGGCGCCGAGGCCGATGTCGCCGCAGTAAGCGACCAGATGCGCCTGCGGGATCGCCATCGGCACGCAGCAGCAGAAGCCGGCCGCGCAAAGGATTGCCTGCACGGCATCAGGCCGCAACCCGAGCACGCGCGCCGGCGACAACCGCGTTGCCATCCGCTTGGCGTTGGAGTCCAAGGCGTCCGGCGCCGGGCGGAGGAACAGGGCGGCAAGCGGCAGCACGCCCAGCAACACCACGCCGGCGTAGCCCAGGTAAGCGATCCGCCAGCCGCGGCCCGCGATCAGCCGCTCGAAAATCGCTGGCCAGATCATGCCGGCAATATACTGGCCAGAGGAAATCAGCGCGACCGCGGTGCCGCGCCGCCGATCGAACCAGCGGCTGACATAGATCATCAGCGGCGGATAGATCGCCCCCATCCCGAGGAAGCCGATCAGCACGCCCTGGCCGACGAACAACGCCCATATTTGCCCAGTCGAGGACAAGGCGAGACCAACGGCGATGCTGATCGTGCCTATCAGCACGCAGTTGCGGATGCCGACCCGATCGGCGAGCCAACCCATGACAATCCCGCCAAGCCCCGTTCCAACCCAGGTCAGCGCGCCGGCAAGCGCCAGCACGGAGCGCGGAACGTTGAGGTCCAGTTCCATCGCCCGCAGCCCGACCACGAGCAGCAGGGTCGAGCCGAAGGCGACCGACAGGATCGCGAGCGTCACCCCGGCGGCGGCCCAGGATGCACGGCTTTCGATGGAGCGCGGTTGCGGGTCGGCGACGGATGCGCTGCCTGTATCGGCCATTCTGCTGTCTCCATTGGGCGAACGTGCCGGATGGGCCGAAGAAGTCCCGGTTCTGTCACGCCATGTGATGCCATGCGGCCACGGATTGCTACAAAAACGCGCTTAGCGGAGGAACTGCCAAAATGTCGATAGTCGGGTTCGAAGAAATCGAAGAACTGTTGGACTTGGCGTTTTGGTTCGTCCTCCCCGTGTCAATGCCTGGACATGGAGGCGGCGCGGATTTCCTCTGCCGCAGCGGCAAGGCGCCCATCTGCGATGCCATCTTCCGCGTGTCCCTATTCGCGTCGCCACCTTGGAAGCCGGCCTGCCCATGGCACGGGCGCCCTGGGTAAATTCAGCCCGTGACGTCATTGTTCGGGCCGCCTCGTCAGCTTCAGCGTGGCGCCGAGCAGGATGACGACCAAGGCTGTCAGCGCAAAGGGCAGGAACGCCGTCGCGGCCAGGCCGGTCATCTCCCACAACCATCCTGCCAGCAGTGCCGCGCCCATTGCCAGCCCATAGCTGATGGTGAACATGGCCGCGGATAAGCGTGGCACATCCGCGGCATCGCCAAGCAGCGACGGCAAGGCCAGCGCCAGCGTCAGCAGCATCCCGCCCGCAAAGCCCGCCAGCGCCGCCCAAGCCACCGCGAGGGGACCAGGCATCATCACGATGCCGACCACGCCCGCCAGCAGCGCGGCCCCGGCCCCGGCATAGGCCGCGGGCCGTCGCACCAGCCCGCCGGCGTAAACCAGCATTAGCATGGATGCCGGGATCTGCGCCAGGTTGAGCGCGATCAGCGCCGGCTGCACCAGGGACGCG
>CAXTXZ010000081.1:2320-10464 GCA_964248015.1 uncultured Rhodopila sp.
GGCTGGCCGCGCCAGGTCGGCCCGACCGGCCGCATCCAGCCAACCCGGCAAAAAGCCGTTCAGCCCGAAATAGGTCGCGTTGATGCCACCCAGCAGCAGGCCCAGCCGCCACACGCGCCCATCCCGCCAGTCCGGCCACCACCCGGCTGCCACTGCCGCCCTTGCCTCGGTTGGCCGCCGGCCCAGCATGCCGACCAGCACCGCCGCCACGACCACCGGCACCGCCCACACCACCAGCGAGGCACGCCAGCCGCCACCGACGAGCGGCAGCATCGGCTGTGGCGCCCAGGCCGTCGGCGCCACCTCGCCCACGCGCAGCCCGTTGGTGTAAACAGCGGTGGCGAAGCCGATGCGCGCCGGCGCCCATGTCCTCACCAGCGACGGCAAGACCGGCTGCATCACGGCGACGCCCAGGCACATCAGCGCGGTCGCCGCCTTCAGTCCGGACGCGCCCACGGCCAAGCCCCGTAGCGCGGCCCCGAGGGCGTTCAGGACCAGCCCGGCCAGCAACGCCCGCACCGCGCCGACCCGGGCGATCAGCACCGCGCCGGGCACCGCGGCCAGCGCGAACAACAGCGGCGGCAACCCGGTCAGCAGGCCGATGTCGGTCGCGTGCAGCCCAAGATCGGCCGTGACCCGCGGCAGCACGGGAGGCAGCGCCAGGATGGTGACGCGCAACGCCGCGCCCGACAGCCACAACAGCAGCAGGCTCCGCGCCAGGTCATCGGCGCCTGCCTGCCGGCCGGGCCGTGCGTCAGCCAAACAGCTTGATCGCGGCGCGGGCCACAAGACGGCCTTGGGCGCGTGCGCCGTCAAGCTCAATGGCCGAGGGCCGGCGCGACCCGTCGCCCGCGGCGATGGTGGTGGCGCCATAGGGCGAGCCGCCCACGATCTCGTCGAGCGTCATCTGGCCCTTGAAGCTGTAGGGCAGGCCGACGATCACCATCCCGAAATGCAGCAGGTTGGTGATGACGGACAGCAGCGTCGCTTCCTGGCCGCCATGCTGGGTCGCGGTGGAGGTGAAGGCCGCGCCGACCTTGCCGACGAGGGCGTCGCGCTGCCACAGGCCGCCGGTCTGGTCCAGGAAGGCCGCCATCTGCGACGCCATCCGGCCGTAGCGCGTCCCGGTGCCGACGATGATGGCGTCATAGGATTCGAGCTCGGCGACCGTGGCGACCGGAGCCGCCTGATCGAGCTTGTGGCGCGACGCTTGGGCGACCTCCTCCGGCGCCGTTTCGGGGACACGCCTGATGTCCGCCTGCGCGCCTTCGGCCGCAGCCCCCTCGGCGACCGCCTTCGCCATTGTTTCGATGTGACCATGGGACGAGTAGTAGAGAACAAGGACCTTCGCCATGTGCGGGCGCCTTTCATCCGGTTGCGCGGTTGCGGTTGACCTCGCGGGTCAGCCTTCGAGAATTTTCATGCCCCGTGCCACGGCCGGTCGCTCACCGAGCCGCGCCATCCAGTCCCGCGTTGCCGGAGAGGCCGCGAACGTGTCGCCCAGCACGGGTTCCATCATCGTTCGCGCCGCATGCATCCACGGGTACGACACGATGTCGGCGATGGAGTAATCCGGCCCCGCCACGAAGGGCGTCGCGGCCAGGCGCTTCTCCAGCACGCCCATCAGGCGTTGCGCTTCGGTGGTGAAGCGCTCGATGGCGAGCGGCGCCTTGTCCTTGGACCTGATGGCGAAGAAGCCCAACTGCCCCAGCATCGGGCCAAGCCCGCCGATGGACCAGTGCAGCCATTCCAGCGCCGCCCAACGCCCCGGCCCGGCAGCCGGCAGCAACTGCCCGCTTTTCTCGGCCAGGTAGGTCAGGATGGCGCCGCTTTCGAACAGGGCCTGAGTGCCGCCGGGCGCGTCGTCATCAACGATGGCGGGAACCTTGTTGTTGGGCGACAGGGCGAGAAAGGCCGGCTCGAACTGCTGGTCGGCGCCGATGTCCACGCCGCGCGCCATGTAGGGCAGGCCGATTTCCTCAAGCATGATGGCCGGCTTGCGGCCGTTGGGAGTTTTCCAGGTGTAGAGCGTGATCATCGGGGAGGATCTCCAGTCAAGATGGGGTCAACGCGGCGCATCGTGCCGTCCGGCGCCTATAGGGATCGACACTGGCGCGTGCCAGGCCGCGACGCGCTGTTTTACCCAGGGCAGGCCTTGTTCCCCGATCACGATGCCGAGCAGGCCGAACAAGGCGACAATGGGCGGCGCCGGCGACTTGACGCCGAGCAGCGCATAGATGACCCCCACTGCGATCCCGACCAGCAAGGACACGACACAGGTCATTGGCGATCCTTCAACGGCGCCCGGCGGTGACAACCTGTGAGGAGAATAGGCAGGCCGAAACGCAGCCGGCAGGCGGAAACGGTCGATGCAACCGTTCGAAATATCCGAAGGAGCAATCAGGGCGGCGGCAACCGGTCCGCGCCTGGCGACTGCCAAATCCGTTCCGGAACGGCCAGCAGGCGGAAACTTCGTATCAATCAAAGGATTGCCTTGAAACAATGCAGGTGTTCCGCACGAGTGCCGGACCCTAGATCGACGCCGCGGCCAGGCGCGGTTTCGTTCGGATGCCCGCTTCGGCCGCTCCCTTGAGGCCTCCCACACGGGAGATGCGCGATGCCCTGGATCAAGGCACGCGACGACATGGAGCTTTTCGTGAAGGACCGGGGACGCGGCAATGACCGTCCCGTCATTCTCATCCATGGCTATCCGCTGAACGCGGGCAGCTTCGACCGCACCGCAATCAAGGGCGTCCAGGTAGTATATGGGCTGCAAGTCCCTCTTGGCCCAAGCGACATCACAGGCCAAACGTAACGTGCCAGGCAAACTACAACCTATCCAGGATCGGAGAGGATCACGCTTGACAGCATCCAAGTCACCCTGTCGATTGAGTGTATGCAAACAACCTTGATAGTCCCGGCTTGACCCAACGGAGTAACGATGATGCTGACCAGGCGTTTTCTGCTGGGCTCTGCCGGCGCCGGCCTCGCGGCGCCCGCCATCGTGCGCGCCCAAGGTGATGCGCCGATCCGCATTGGCGAAATCAACAGCTACACCGCCGTGCCGGCGTTCACGCTGCCCTACCGCAACGGCTGGATGCTCGCGGTGGACGAGCTGAACGCGCGTGGCGGCGTGACAGGCCGCAAGATCGAGGTGATCAGCCGCGATGACGCCGGACAGCCGCAGAACGCGACCCAGTTGGCGGGCGAGTTGCTGTCGGACGCGAAGGTGGACTTGCTGGCGGGCGGCTTCCTGTCGAATGTCGGGTTGGCGCTCAGCGACTTCGCCGCCCGCAACGGCAAGCTCTATGTCGCTGGAGAGCCGCTGACCGATGCGCTGGTTTGGGACCACGGCAACACGACCTGCTTTCGGCTGCGTCCCTCCACCTACATGCAGGTCGCCATGATGATGCCGCGGGCGGCCAAGCTGAAGGCAAAGCGTTGGGCCACCGTGGCGCCGAACTACGAATACGGCCAGTCCGCGGTGAAGTGGTTCAAGCAAATGATGACGGCGGCGCATCCGGACGTGCAATTCGTCGGCGATCAATTGCCCAAGTTGGGCAAGATCGACGCGGGGGCCACGGCGCAGGCCCTGGCGGACGCCAAGCCGGATGGCATCTTCAACGTGCTGTTCGGCGGCGACCTCACCAGCTTCGTCCGCCAGGGCAACACGCGCGGGCTGTTCGAGGGGCGGGACGTGGTGTCCGTGCTGACGGGGGAGCCGGAGTACCTGGCGCCCCTGGGCGACGAAACGCCGGTGGGCTGGCTGGTCACCGGCTACCCGGTCGGACAGGTTCCGTCAGCCCGTCCATTCGAGGACGCTTACCAGGCTCGGTTCAAGCAGGCGCCGCGCATGGGCTCGGTGGTGGGCTACGCGCTGATCCAGTCGATTGCCGCCGGCATCGCGAAGGCGGGCGGGCTGGAAACGGCCAAGCTTGTGACCGGGTTCAGCGGGGCCTCGTTCGAGACCCCGTTCGGGCCAGCCAGCTATCGCGCGCTGGATCACCAAAGCACGTTTGGCGCCTTTGTCGGCCGCACCGCCCTGAAGGGCAGCGACGGGACGATGATCGACTGGACTTACGTTGATGGAACGAACGCTCAGCCATCGGACGCCGAGGTGCGCAAGCTGCGGCCCGCGGGATGACGGCTTCGGCTAGGAAGGCCAGGGCGCTGCCCTGGACCCGCGAAAAGGCAGTCGCCCTTTCGAAACCTTTCTTTAAGGGAATGGCTTGAGCTTCCTGTTCGTGCATGCGCTGACTGGGCTGGCGGAAGCGTCCTCGCTTTTCCTTGTTGCCTCCGGCCTGACCGTGATCTTTGGCGTTACCCGCATCGTCAACTTCGCGCATGGCAGCCTGACCATGCTTGGCGCCTATATCGGCTGGACCATCCTTGGGCGCCTTCCGCGCGATCCGGCGTGGTTCGTGCTGGGGGTGCTCGGCACCGCCGTCAGCATGGCCATCCTTGGCGCACTGCTGGAAATGGGCCTGCTGCGGCGCCTCTATCGATCGCCGGAGCTGTTCCAGCTCCTGGCCACCTTCGGCGTGGTGCTCATGGCGCAGGACGCGACACTGGCCCTTTGGGGGCCGGACGACCTGACAATATCCCGCCCGCCCTGGCTACGTGCCTTCGTGTCGGTGGCCGGAGAACGCTTTCCGGCCTATGGACTGGCGCTGATCGCGATCGGACCCGTGGTGCTCGCTCTCCTATGGCTGCTGTTCAACCGCACGCGGTGGGGACGGCTGGTCCGTGCGGCCACCTGGGACCGGGAAATGGTTGGTGCGCTGGGGGTGGACCAGCGGATGCTGTTCACATCGGTGTTCGCGCTGGGCGCCGGGTTGGCGGGGTTCGCTGGGGCGCTCGGCTTGCCCGACGGATCGGCGAACCTTGGCATTGATCTGTCGGTTATCATCGACGCCTTCGTGGTCGTCGTGATCGGCGGGCTGGGCAGCATCACCGGCGCCTACCTCGCCAGCGTGCTGATCGGGTTGTTGCAGGCATTTGGCGTGGTGCTGATCCCGAAGGCGACGCTGGTGCTGGTGTTCGTGGCCATGGCGGTGGTGCTGGCGCTGCGGCCGAACGGCTTGCTGGGCCGCGCCATTGCGCCCATGCCGCTGGCCGGCGCGGCTACGCTGGTGCGGCGGCCGACGCGAGGCATGAAGCTGGCCTGGGGCCTGCTCTTCCTGGCCGCGTTGATGGCGCCTTTGCTGGTCAGCGCCTACGTGCTTTCCATTTTCAATGAGGCAGCGATCGCGATGCTGTTCGCCGCCAGCCTGCATTTCATGATGGGACCAGGCGGCATGGCGAGCTTTGGTCATGCCGCCTGGTTCGGCATCGGCGCCTATGCCGCCGGGTTGTCGGCGCAATGGCTGGGTGCCCCGATGCCGCTCGGCCTGCTGCTGGCGCCGCTGGCGGCGGGAACGGTGGCGGGGTTGTTCGGTGCGTTCGTGGTGCGGCTGTCAGGCGTTTACTTGGCGATGCTGACCCTGGCCTTCGCGCAGATCGTCTGGGCGACAGCGTTCCAATGGGTTGCCCTGACCGGCGGCGACAACGGGATACTGGGCGTCTGGCCGCCGAACTGGGCATCGGGTCCGGTCGCGTTCTACTTTCTGGCCCTGGCGCTCTGCGCGGGCGGCGTGTTCGTGCTGCAGCGCGTGCTGTATTCGCCGTTCGGCCATGCCTTGCGAGCATCCCGCGACTCCACGTTGCGGGCGGAGGCGATTGGGCTTGACACGCAGCGCATACGCTTGGCCGCATTCGTCGTGGCGGGCGCGGCGGCGGGCCTCGCGGGCGCGCTGTTCACCTACATGAAGGGCAGCGTGTTTCCCGGCTTCGTCAGCATCCCTCATTCGGTGGATGCGCTGGTCATGGTGCTGCTGGGCGGTGTGCAGACAATGGCTGGCCCGATCGTCGGCGCATTGGCCTATACCGGCTTGTACGACGAGTTGCTGCGGCTGACGGCGTTGTGGCGGCTGGTGCTTGGCGGCGCCATCGTGCTGCTGGTGCTGGCCTTCCCGCAAGGCATTGCCGGCGCGGCGGGGCGGCTATGGAAGCGGTGACGGTGCTGGGCGTGCAGGGCTTGCGCAAATCGTTCGGCGGCGTCGCCGCGGTGGCCGGCGTGTCGTTCGCGGTGGCGGCCGGCGAGATGCTGGCGCTGATCGGCCCCAACGGCGCTGGCAAGAGCACCTGCTTCAACATGGTCGGCGGCCAGCTTCGTCCGGATGCCGGCACGGTGCGGCTGGACGGGACGGACATCACCGGCATCCCGCCCCGCCGCGTGTGCCGACTGGGCGTGGGGCGGACGTTCCAGGTCACCGCGACCTTCAGATCCATGACGGTGCGCGAGAATGTGCAGATGGCGCTGATGGCGCATCACCGCGCCGCCTGGCGCTGGTGGCGTCCCGCCGCCGGCCACGAGGCCACGGCCGCCGACGCGCTGCTGGAGCAAGTTGGCCTTGCCGCGCAGGGCAACCGAGCGACGGGCGTGCTGGCGTATGGCGACCTGAAGCGGCTGGAACTGGCCGTCGCGCTCGCCGCCGAACCCAGGCTGATGCTGATGGACGAACCCACCGCGGGCATGGCCCCGCGTGAGCGGGTGGCGCTGATGCAGCTCGTGCGGCGCATCGCCACCGTGCGCGGCATGGCGGTGCTGTTCACCGAGCACGACATGGACGTGGTGTTCGGCGTGGCCGACCGCATCGCCGTGCTGGCGCGCGGCGAGCTGATCGCGTCCGGCGACAGCGCCGCCATCCGCGCCGATGCGCGGGTGCGGGCGATTTACCTCGGCGCCGGCAGCACCAGCGGAGGGCACTGATGCTGGAGGTTTCCGCGCTCAACAGCTTCTACGGCCAGGCGCATATCCTGCATGACGTGGGTTTCAGCGTGGGGCCGGGCCGCGTCGTGGTGGTGCTTGGCCGCAACGGCGCCGGCAAGTCCACGGTGATGAAGTCGCTGATCGGCCTGGTCCGCTCGGCGAGCGGGCGGGTGCTGTTCGCCGGACAGGACATCGCGCGGCTGGAACCCTATCGCCGAGCCAAGCTTGGGCTGGGCTATGTGCCTGAGGAACGCCGGATCTTCGCCGAATTGTCCGTCATGGAAAACCTCGACGTGGGCCGCCCGCGGGGGCGCGACGGCTTGCGGCCCGGGACGCCGGAGCGGTTGTTCGCGTTGTTCCCCAATCTCGGCCCAATGCGCGACCGGGTCGGCGGGCGCATGAGCGGCGGCGAGCAGCAGATGCTGGCCATTGCGCGCACCCTTATGGGCAATCCCCGCCTGCTCCTGCTGGACGAGCCTACCGAGGGACTGTCGCCGCTGATCGTGGAGCGGATGGCCGCCGCCATCGAGGCGTTGCGCGCCGAGGGCCTGAGCATCCTGCTGGCGGAGCAGAACCTGCGCTTCGCCGCGCGGGTCGCGACTGAGGCGGTGGTGCTGGAAAGCGGTTGCGCCGTATGGACAGGCGGCATGGCGGCGCTACAGGCGGATGCCGATACCCACGCCCGTTTCTTGGCAGTCTGAACAGGAGAGCGATGCATGGCCCTGGAGGCAACCACGGCGATCAATCCGAAGGCGAAACTGGTCATCCGCAACATCGGCCTGCTGCTGTCCGGGGACATCACGCGGCCCATCCTGGACGCGGATGCCGTGGTCTCGGTCGGTGGCCGCATCACCGCGTTTGGCCGCGAGGCGGACCTTGATACCGAGGATGCCACGACGGTCATCGACGCGCATGGCAGCGGCCTGGCGCCAGGATTGATCGACAGCCACGTCCATCCCGTCGCCGGCGACTGGACGCCCCGGCAGAGCCAGTTGAACTGGATCGATTCGACGCTGCATGGCGGCGTCACCACGATGGTCTCGGCCGGCGAAGTCCACACGCCCGGCCGTCCGCGCGACGTGGTGGGCTTGAAAGCAATGGCGATCTTCGCGCAGCGCGCCTTCGCCGCCTTCCGGCCGGGCGGCATGAAGATCCACGCCGGCGCCCCGGTGATCGAACCGGACATGCAGGAGCACGACTTCAAGGAACTGGCCGATGCCGGGGTGCGCCTGCTGGGCGAGGTCGGGCTTGGCGGCGTCAAGGACGGACCCACGGCAAGGCGCATGGTCGCCTGGGCGCGGAAATACGGCATCCAGTCCACCATCCACACCGG
>CAXTXZ010000082.1:0-4108 GCA_964248015.1 uncultured Rhodopila sp.
ACCCGGCGTTGGACCGGTGGACGATCCCTGGCCGGTGTGGTTAAAGCCCAGGTATCGTCATTATCATCCGCGGCGTGTTCTCCATCCCTCGCCGCCTAACAGGGGCGCCTCGCGCAGCGGGGCGAAACAGCGCATGACCGCGATCGGGCACGATACCCTCAAGACACGGCGTTCGTTGACCGTCGAGGGACAGGAATACGCGTATTTCTCCCTGCCGGAAGCGGCCAAGGCGCTGGGCGACATCTCCCGCCTGCCGGTCAGCCTCAAGGTCCTGCTGGAAAACGTCCTGCGCTTCGAGGACGGGCGCAGCTACAAGACAGGCGACGCGAAAGCCATCGTCGATTGGCTGGAAAAGGCCTCCTCCACGAAGGAGGTTCCGTTCAAGCCCGCGCGCATCCTGTTGCAGGACTTCACCGGCGTGCCAGCGGTCGTGGATCTGGCCGCCATGCGCGACGGCCTGACCCGCCTGGGCGGCGACCCCGCGAAGGTGAACCCGCTGGTGCCTGTCGATCTGGTGATCGACCATTCGGTGATGGTCGATGTCTCGGCCCGCGCCGACGCGCTGCAAAAGAACGTCGATCTTGAGTTCGAGCGCAACGGCGAGCGCTACAAATTCCTGCGCTGGGGCCAGGACGCGTTCGACAACTTCCGCGTGGTGCCGCCCGGCACGGGCATCTGCCATCAGGTGAACCTGGAATACCTCGGGCAGTGCGTGTGGACGTCAACCAATGCCGGCACGAAGTTCGCCTATCCCGACACGCTGTACGGCACGGACAGCCACACCACGATGGTGAACGGCCTGGGCATCCTGGGCTGGGGCGTCGGCGGCATCGAGGCCGAGGCCGCCATGCTCGGGCAGCCCATCGCCATGCTGATCCCGGACGTGATCGGCTTCCGCCTGACCGGCAAGACGCCCGAGGGCGTGACCGCCACCGACCTGGTGCTGACCGTCACGCAGATGCTGCGCCGCAAGGGCGTCGTCGGCAAATTCGTCGAGTTCTTCGGCCCCGGCCTGGACGACTTGGGGCTGCCGGACCGCGCCACCATCGGCAACATGGCGCCGGAATACGGCGCGACCTGCGGCTTCTTCCCGGTTGACAAGGTGGCGCTGGATTACCTGCGCTTGAGCGGCCGCGACACTCACCGCATCGCGCTGGTCGAGGCCTACCTGAAGGCCCAGGGCATGTTCCGCGAGCCTGGCATGCCGGACCCGGTGTTCACCGACACGCTGGAACTGGACCTGTCCACGGTGCAGCCGAGCATGGCGGGGCCGAAGCGGCCGCAGGACCGGGTGCTGCTGAAGGACGTCAGCGCCTCGTTCAAGGCGGACCTGACCAAAAGCCTCGGCGTGCCGGCGAACGAAGCCGGGACATCGGTGAAGGTCGAGGGCAAGAACTACGAACTGACGCATGGCGATGTGGTGATCGCGGCGATCACGTCCTGCACGAACACCTCCAACCCTTCGGTGCTGGTGGCCGCGGGACTGGTGGCGCGCAAGGCGCATGCCAAGGGATTGACGCCGAAGCCCTGGGTGAAGACGTCGCTGGCGCCGGGATCGCAGGTGGTGACCGAGTACCTGGACAAGGCCGGGCTGACCGCCGACCTGAACGCGATCGGGTTTGAAACGGTGGGCTATGGCTGCACGACGTGCATCGGCAACTCTGGCCCGCTGGAGGACGCGATCGTCGATGCGATCGAGGACAACAAGCTGGTGGGCGCGGCGGTGATCTCGGGCAACCGCAACTTCGAGGGCCGCGTGCATGCCAACGTGCGGGCGAACTACCTGGCGTCGCCCCCCCTGGTCGTTGCCTACGCGCTGTTGGGCAAGGTCACATCCGACATCACGACCGAGCCTCTGGGCGCCGGCAAGGACGGGCAGCCGGTCTACCTGCGCGACGTGTGGCCGACGAACAAGGAAATCTCCGACGTCATCGCATCGAGCCTGTCCCGCGAGCAGTTCCTGAAGCGTTACGGCGAAGTCTTCAAGGGGCCGAAGCAGTGGCAGGCGATCGAGGTCGATGGCGACAACGCCACCTACCGCTGGTCCGACGGCTCGACCTACGTGAAGAACCCGCCCTACTTCGAGGGCATGACGATGGAACCGGCCCCGGTCGGCGACATCACCGGCGCGCGCATCCTGGCGGAACTGGGGGACAGCATCACGACCGACCACATCAGCCCGGCGGGTTCGATCCGCAAGGCGTCGCCGGCTGGCGATTACCTGCTGGAGCGGCAGGTCACGCAGGGCAACTTCAACAGCTACGGCGCTCGGCGCGGCAACCACGAGATCATGATGCGCGGCACCTTCGCCAACATCCGCATCCGAAACGAGATGCTGAGGGACGTCGAGGGCGGCATGACCAGGCACCTGCCGTCCGGCGAGGAGATGCCGATCTATGACGCGGCGATGCGCTACAAGAAGGAAGGCGTGCCGCTGGTGATCTTCGGCGGCAAGGAATACGGCACTGGGTCGTCCCGCGACTGGGCGGCGAAGGGGACCTTCCTGCTGGGTGTCAAGGCGGTGATCGTCGAAAGTTTCGAGCGCATCCATCGCTCGAACCTGGTCGGCATGGGCGTCCTGCCGCTGGTGTTCAAGACCGGCACGGATCGCAAGTCGTTGGGCATCACGGGCGAGGAGGTCATCGACATCACCGGGCTGGAGACAATCACGCCGCGGATGGAGCTGACGCTGGTGATCAACCGTCCGGATGGCACGGTTGACAAGGCGCCGGTGATCTGCCGCATCGACACGGTGGACGAGGTCGCGTATTACCAGCATGGCGGGATCTTGCAGTACGTGCTGCGCGGGATGGCGAAAGCAGCCTGATTATCCGGGGTCGACCTGCCTGCCAAGCCGGCCCCCTACTTAAGGGTCGCGTCACCTAGGCCGCGTATTGAAAGCAGCGGATCGGATGGGTTAAGTGCCAGTCATTCATCATGTCGTAACAGGCAGCGGCCAGCCGCCTGTCGTATTCGTGCATGGCTTCGCCTGCGCACGCACCGACTGGGATGCGCAAGTGGCGCATCTTTCGCCGCGTCATCAGACGGTTGCCGTCGATCTTCGCGGACACGGCGCAAGCCTTGGTTCGGCCGACGAATGCTCGATTGCGCAGTATGGCGCCGATGTGGTTGAGGTCATGCGAACCCTGACCTTGCCACCTGCTGTCCTGGTCGGCCACAGCATGGGATGCCGCGTCGTCATCGAGGCTGCCTTGCAGGCTCCCACTCAGGTAGGCGGCCTTATCCTTGTTGATGGCAGCCAGTTTGCCGCATCCATGAGGTCTGTCCTGCAGGACCGCTTTGCCGAGCCGGATGGTTATGCGAGGTTGGTTGACGGCCTGTTCAAGGACATGTTCACCGCTAGGAGCGACAAGGCGGTGGCGGCGTCAGTCGCCAAGCGCGCCAGTCGCCTGCCGCAATCGATCGGGAAGAAGATGCTGCTCGATATGCTGCAGTATGATACCGAATGCCTGCCAAAATCATTAGCCCGCTTGCGTATGCCGGTCATGGCCTTGCAAACGACATACAGCAATGAAAAGCGCGAAAGGGCAACGATGACAGTGGGACAAACGACGCCTTATCTCAACATGCTCCGCACCCATGTCCCGTCCATACGCATCGAGATTATTGCCGACACTGGCCATTTCCCGCAGTTGGACGAAAGCATGCAAACGAATGCGCTGATTGATGACTTCCTGAAGATGCCATCCTGATGAAGCCGGCATTCGGCGTCATCTATTTGTTGTTTCGCGGCAGGCATGCCTTGAGCAGTTATCGGATAAAACTCGCCAACAGCTTTTATTTCCTAGGTTCAGCAGGCCCAGGACGACCGTGACGACCGGGCCATTGCGGTAGCTCCCGATGCAGACTGGCAAGCGGCCAGCCTGCGCCTGATCCGCCGAACGTTGCGAAGGCAGCGTGGGATGCGTTCGCAACGATGTTCATTGCAAACAGTTTCAGCCGTGCCCAAGCCATGATGTTGATCGGATGACCTGCGACAAGGTAGGTTGTTTTCTTTGCAAAAGGTCACTTATGCGCTTCAAACAATTGTTGCTGCTTCCCCTTTCGGCCCTCGGACTGTCTGGTTGCATTGTCGAGCCGCCACCGC
>CAXTXZ010000082.1:4208-10423 GCA_964248015.1 uncultured Rhodopila sp.
TACCGGCGGTCCAAAGGACTGACCGGTATGTGTATCGGGCTGGCTTGGCGGCCATGCGCCAGATCAATAAGACATCGGCGGCTGTTGAACGGATCACAGGTCATCAATAAGCGCCGCTGGCATGACAACGGGGCGCTTTCGATACTTTATTGAAGCATCGGGAGCGGACCGCTACCGGCTCGCGGTCTGCTTGCTGGTGTCCTGCTCCGGCGGCGGTTTCGCGATCCGCACCTTGTTGCCGTCGGCCAGTTCCGTCGGCGGGCTGAGCACCAGCGTCTCGCCGCCCTGAAGTCCGTCGCGCAACTCGGCCGAGGTGCCGAAGTCCCGGTAGATCGTCACCTTGCGGAACTGGACGGCGCCGTCCTGCCCCACCGTCGCCACCCGCAGGCCTGCCGCGTTGAACACCAGAGCCTCGTCCGGCACCACCACGGCCGGCGCCTCCCGCGGGATGGAGAACGCGACGTTGACGAACAGGCCAGGCCGCAGCACGCCATCCTGGTTGGCGACGTCCACCTCTGTCAGCATGGAGCGGGAGGCTGATTGCAGCGCCACGGAACTGCGGGCGACGCGTCCCGTGAACATGTGGCCAGGCAGTTCCGGGATGGACACCTTCGCCTCCAGCCCGTCGCGAATGCCAAGCGCGCCGCTTTGCGGCACATAGACGGCGACCCGGAGCACATCATCGCGGGCAATGCTGAACAAAGGCGTGCCGCCGCTGCTGTCCTGGGTGAGCAGGTCGCCGGTGTCGACGTTGCGCGCCGTGATGACGCCGTCGAAAGGCGCGTTCACTTGCTCAAACGCGCTCAGCGCCTGCAACCGGTCAACGGAGGCCTGTTGCGCCTTCAGATTGGCGACCGCCACCGCCACCCCGGCCTGGGCGTTGGCTATGCCGGCTGTCTGGACGGAAAAGTTGGCCGTTGCGTTGTCGGCATTCTGCTTGGTTTCCCAACCCTGGCTGGCCAATGTCGTTTCGCGGAACTTGGTCACGTTCGCCAGCTTGGTGTTGGCCTCGGCTGTTTGCACCTGCGCCTGGGCCTGCAGCACGGCAGCCTGGGTCTGGCCGAGCTGCGCCTGCGCCTGCTGCAACTGCTGGTCCAGGTCAGGGGCGACAATGCGCAGCAGCAGGTCGCCCTTGCGCACGCGGCTGCCGATGTCCACGCGCCGTTCCGCCACGTAGCCGGTCGCGCGCGGAAAGATGTTGGCGACGTTGAACGCCTCGGTCTGGCCGGGCAGGGTGAGCTCGACCGGCTGGTCGACTTTCTTGGCCGTCGCCGTGCGCACCTGCGGCACGAAATCCTCCTGCTCCCGCAGGGTTTCATTTGCCGCCGCGTAGGTCTGCCAATGCCGGTAGCCGCCGAAGCAAAGCAAGCCAAGCACTGGTATGATGACGAACGCCAGAAGCCGCTTGCGCGGCGGTGGGGGCGGCTGTTTCATGCATACTCTTCCAGAGGTTTGGCCGGCGCTCGGCGCAGCGTCGCATACAGGAACGGCACGAACAGCAAGGTCGAGCATGTGCCGACGCTGATGCCGCCCAGCACGGCGCGAGCCAGCGCGGCGTTCTGCTCGCTGCCCTCGCCGGAACCGATCGCCATCGGCAGCAAGCCGACAAACATGGCGCCGGCCGTCATCAGCACGGGCCGCAGCCGGGTTTCCCCCGCAAGGATGGCGGCTTCAACAGCGCTGCAATCGGTGCCCTCGCGGTGCTCGCGCGCGAATGTCACCAGCAGGATGGAGTTGGCCGACGCGACGCCGATGCTCATGATCGCGCCCATCAGGGACGGGATGGAAAAGCTGGTCTGGGTGACGAACAGGCTGGCGACGATGCCGCAAAAAGCCAGCGGCAGGGCCAGAAGCACCACGAGCGGGTCGCCCCAGGTCTGGTAGTTGATCGCCATCAGCAGGTAGACGGCGACCAGCGCGACAATCAGGCCAATGCCGATGTGCAGGAACGCCTGGTCCTTGCTCTGGATCTGGCCGCGCACGGAGACCTTGTCAGGCGGCTGCAACTGCGACTGTTCCTCGGTGACGATGCGCTGGATGTCGGCTTGCACGCCGCCCAGGTCGCGATCCTGCACCGCGGCGTAAACATCGTAGGTCGGCTGCGTGTTGACGTGGTTGGCCACTGTTTCCTCGACGCCACGGCGCATCGTCGCCACGTTTGACAGGAGTTGCAGCGCGCCGGGCGTTCCCCCCGCGCCGCCCGCGAGCAGCAGCGGCGTGTTGTTCAGCGCGTTGATCGAGTCGTTGCGGTACTCCGGCGTCTGCACCCACACCTGGTAGGGGATGCCGGTCGCCGGATCGGTCCAGAAGTTGGGGCTGACCTGGAAGCTGCCGCTGAGCGAGACATTCAGGGCGCTGGCGACCTGCTGCTCGGTCAGGCCGATCTCCGAGGCTCGCTGGCGATCGACATTGACAAAGAATTCGGGCGCGTCGGTGATCTGCTGGATGTGCACGTCAACCGCGCCCCGTACCCGCCGCAGCTTGGCCGCGATGGCCTGGGCGACCTCCAGGTCCTTGGCGGCGTGCCGGCCGCTGACCTGCACGTCGATTTGCGACGGCACGCCGAAGTCCAGGATCTGCGTGATGATGTCGGCGGGCTCGAAATAGAAGATCGCGTTCGGGAAGCGCTGCCGCAGCACCGAGCGCAGCTTTTTCTGGTAGGTGGCTGTCGGGCCGTGGCCCGCTTGCAGCGTCACGAGCACTTGCCCGTCGTTGTAGGCGACAAACGTCCCGTTGCCGAACGCGAAGTTATAGTTCGAGGCGGGCAAGCCGATGTTGTCGATGATCGTGCCGACTTCCTTTTTCGGGACGACCTGGCGAATGGCGACCTCGACCTGCTGGAACAGTTTTTCCGCCTCCTCGATCCGCATGCCGGAGGGCGCGCGCACATGCAGGGTCATCTGTCCCGCGTCCACCTCTGGGAAGTAGTCCGTGCCGACAAAGGGGAACAGCGCCGCGGCCACGGCGACGACGCATCCGGCGGCGCCCAGGGTTATCCAGCGGTGGGCGATGACGGCATGCAGCAGGCCAACGTAGCCACGGTGGAACGTGGCGAACCCGCGCTCGAACTTGTCATGGATCGCGCCGAAGAACCGGCCGAACCACCCTGGCTGGCGCTTCGGGCCGGCGTCGTCCTTGGCGTGCCGCTGCTCGTGCTCCTTCTTGACCAGCACGTCGATCAGGATGGGCACCAGGGTGCGCGACAGCACGTAGGAGGCCAGCATGGCGAACACCACCGCCAGCGCCTGCGGCGTGAACAGGTATTTCGGCGCGTCCGTCAGGAAGGTCACGGAAACAAAGGCGCAGCAGATCGACAGGGTCGAGATCAGCGCCGGCTTGGCGATGCCGGCGGCGCCTTCCACCACGGACTGCCTGAACTCCTTGCCTTCCTCCATCAGGCGATAGGTGTTCTCGATCGCCACCGTCGCATCATCGACCAGGATGCCGACGGCCAACGCCAGCCCGCCAAGGGTCATGATGTTGACGGTTTCGCCAAGCGCCCAAAGCACGGCCAGCGAAGCCAGGACCGACAACGGGATCGACAGGAGCACGATCAGGGTCGAACGCCATGAACCCAGGAACAGCAGGATCATCAGCCCGGTCAGGCCGGCGGCGATGACGCCTTCGCGCAGCACGTCGTTGATCGCCCCGGACACGAAAACCGACTGGTCGAACAGCGGCGTGATCTTCAGGTCCTTCGGCGCCGCCGCCCGGATGCCCGGCAGCAGCGACTTCACGGTGTTGACCACGGAAAGGGTCGAGGCAGCCCCGTTCTTCAGCACCGTCAGCAGCACGCCGCGCGCGCCGTCCTGGCGCACGATGTTCTGCTGCGGCGGCCCGCCATCGCGCACATAGGCGACGTCGCGGACCAGGATGGGCGAGCCGTTGACCAACTTGATCGGCACCTGGTTCAGCGTCGAAATGGCCTCGGGCGTCGAGTTCAGCCTGATGACGTATTGCGTGGCGCCGAACTTGGCGAGCCCCGACGGCACGGTGATGTTCTGCGCCGTCATCGCGCTGGTCACGTCGTTCGAGGTCAGTCCGTAAGCCTGCAAGGCGTGCAGGTCGAGATCGACCATGATCTGGCGCGGCTCCCCGCCATACGGCGAGGGCAGGGTGGAGCCTGGAACCGTCGTCAGCGCCTGGCGGATGCGATACTGGCCGTAATCGTAGAGTTGCCGTTCGTTCTCCTGGTTGGAACTGAGCGCCAACTGGATGACCGGAACCGTGGACGCCGAAAAGCGCATGACGACCGGCGGCTGGATGCCGGGCGGAAGCGCCGCCCGGATCGAGTTGGTGGACGCCGTCACCTGCGAAAGCGCGAGATCGATGCTGACGTCCGACTGGAAATAGATGCGCGTGATGGTGACGCCCTGCAGGGTCGTGCTCTGCATGTCGCGTATGCCGTTCACGTTGTTGCTGAGCGCGAACTCCGTGTAGGTGGTGACGCGCCGCTCCATCTCCGGCGTGTCAAGGCCCGTGTAGGTCCAGACAATCGTCACCACGGGAATGTTGACTTCCGGCAGGACGTCCTTCGGCATGATGACGTAGGCGCCGACGCCGGCGAGCAGGATCAGCACCGACATCACGTAGAACGTGATGCGAAACTTCAGCGCATATTTGACCAGACCCATTCCCTAGCAGCTAGGCCGGGATGCGTCGCACGCAAGTGTCGCGACGCATCAAAATCCCGCTGGGATCGAATTTGTTCTCATGCGACAATGGGCGGAGCGTCAGCCGGCGCAGGCGGCGGGGCGACGGGCGGAATGTCCGGCCCTGGGCCAGGCTCCGGCGTCTCGGGCTTTGGAGGCACGCTGTCCGGCCCTGGCGCGGGAGGGATGTCCGGCCGCGGCGTCACCGGCTGCGACATGACGCGGCTTGGCATCAGGCGGGCTGCCTGAATTTGGGCAGCACATGCGCGCCGTAGAACTCGATCACCTTCCGTTGGTCAGGCTGCCCTGAATGGATGTTCACGATCGTCGCCCCGCTGTCGAACAGTTCCTTCACCGCGTTGACATGCACCGCCGGATCGGTGCCGATCGCCCATGACTTCGTGACCTCGTCGATCGGCGTCCCGGCATCGGCCTTCTGCTGGATCTCCACCGGGCTGCGCACATTGTAAAGGTTTTTCCAGGCGTTGACGCCGAAGCGCCAGTACTCGGCGGCCTGCTTGGCGGCGGCCTGGTCGCCGACAACGGCGTAGTGCTCGATCAGGACCGGCATGTCGTCGGGGTTCTTGCCGGCGGCGCGCGCCCCGTCCTGCCATTCCGACTTCCACTTCTTCCAGCTCAGCGGGTCACTGATCAGCCCGTCGGCATGTTGCCCCGCCAGCCGCATCGACTTCTTGCCGTTGGCGGCGGACAGCAGCGGCACAGGCCGAGCGGGGGGGTCGTACAGCTTTGCCTTGACGGTGTAGTACTTGCCTTCGAAGGCAACGTCCTTGCCGGTCCACAATTCGCGGATAATGGCCATCGCCTCGATCAGCCGGTCCCAGCGCTCCTGCCATTTCGGCCAGTTGCCGGTGGCGGACTGCTCATTCAACGCCTCGCCCGATCCGACGCCCAGGAAGATCCGTCCCGGATAAAGCTGGCTGAGCGAGGCGAACGCCTCGGCCACCACGGCGGGGCTGTAGCGCAGGGTCGGGCAGGTGACGGTGGTGCCCATCCAGCCATGGGACTGCGCGCCAAGCGCCCCCATGGTGACCCAGGCCTGGCCGGCATGGCCCTCGTTGTCCTGCCACGGCTGGAAATGGTCACTGGTGGACAGCACTTGGAACCCCGATTTCGAGGCCAGGGCGCCGAGTTGCACCAGTTCGTGCACCGGGAACTGCTCGTGCGCCAGCATGTAGCTGAACATGCCCTTGCGCAGGCCGCCGACCTCGGCGTTGCCGCCGGCCGCCGGCCGTGTCGCGGTCCCGCTTGGCTGGGCCTGAGCCGTCGCCAGTCCGGCCGCCGTGGCGCCGGCCATCGCCGTCCATTTCAAAAGGCTGCGCCGGTCAGCGGAAGGCGGCATGTCTTCAGGCGAACTGTCACGCTGCATGGCATCCTCCAGAACTTCGGTGCCACAGGAACGGGGCATCCCGGCCGAAGTTCCAACGCCTGGTGTCCTGCCTATCCCCGCGTTCGCCGCAAGATGCGCCGCACGTCGGGGGCAGGGCCTTGGGTGGCCCGGCGGCCCGGCTTGCGGGGCCCCCGCGCGCCGGGCGCGCGTATGCC
>CAXTXZ010000083.1:0-2368 GCA_964248015.1 uncultured Rhodopila sp.
ACGTTCACATCCCTGAACGGCGCCCGCCCGGCCAGCGCGCGCGCCCTGTCGAACACCACGATCTCACGCGCCACGGACGCAGGCCGCAGCGCCGCCGCCGCCACGCCCCAGGCATCGGCCGCGATGGCGTCGCCCAGCGCCCCGCCCGCGAGCGCGAACGCCTCCGCCACCGTGTTCGCGCCCGCGACGCGTTCGCCGTCACCGCCATGCCGCGCCGCCAACGCCGCCAGCGCCTCCATGTCGGCGCCGCCGCGCCTGGAGTGCAGGTCGAGCCGCCCCTGCGCGAGCTTGGTCATCTTCGCCACCCCGCCCGCGACCGTGATCCGCGCCACCGGATGCCGCCGCAGGTACTTCAGCATCCCGCCGACGAAATCGCCCATCTCCAGCAGCGCCACGTCCGGCAGCCGGTGCAGCGCCCGCACGGCGTCCTCGGACGCGCGGCCCGTCGCGCCCGCCACATGATCGACCCCCACGGCCCGCGCCACGTCGATGCCGCGATGGATGCTGTCGATCCAGGCGGCGCAGGAATACGGCACCACCACGCCGGTCGTCCCGAGAACGGACAGCCCGCCCACGATCCCCAGCCGCCCGTTCAGCGTTCGCTCGGCCAGCCGCTCGCCGCCGGGGATGGCGATCTCGACCACCCAGTCCGCGCCGCCTGCCTCGGCCAGCGCCGCACGGATCATCTGGCGCGGCACCGGGTTGATGGCCGGCTCGCCCGGCGGCAGCGCCAGCCCTGGCCGCGTCACTGTGCCCACGCCCTCGCCGGCCCGGAAAATCACGCCCGATCCGGGCGCGCCGCGCGACACCGGCGCCCTGCTCAGCGCCCCATGCGTCACGTCCGGATCGGCGCCGGCATCCTTCACCACGGCCGCCATCGCGGAATCCGGGCCGAGCGCCGTTTCGGCCAGGGCAAAGGCGGCCCGCGCGCCGCCGGGCAGCGGGATGTCCACCGGGTCCGGGAACTCGCCGCCCCCCAGCGCCGTCGCGGCGGCCTTGGCGGCGGCGGTCGCGCACGAGCCGGTGGTCCAGCCACGACGCAGCAACGGGGTTTCCTGCACGGCGCCAAGGATAGCAGCCCCGCCGCCGCCTGTCATCGCGTCCCGGAGGCAGCATGGCCGCCGGCCTGATCGTCGGCGCGCCCCGCTCGGGCTCGGGCAAGACCACGCTGACGCTGGCGCTTCTTGCCGCCTTTCGCCGCCGAGGCATCCGCGTCCGCGCCGCCAAGTCCGGCCCCGACTACATCGACCCCGCCTTCCATGCCGCCGCCACCGGACAACCCTGCCCAAACCTCGACACTTGGGCGATGCCCCCCGGCCTGCGCGACGCCCTGATCGCCGACCTTGCCGTTGACGCCGAGTTGGTGCTGATTGAATCGGCGATGGGGCTGTTCGATGGGGTCGCGGCGCCCCCCGGCCGCAGCGGGGCCGCCGCCGCCCTCGCGGCCCGCCATGGCATCCCTGTCGTGCTTGTCATGGACGTTTCCGGCCAGTCGCAGACCGCCGCCGCCGTCGCGCGCGGCTTCATGCATCATGATCACCATGTCCGCATCGCCGGCGCCATCCTCAACCTCGTCGGCAGCGACCGTCACCGCGGCGGCATCGCCGCGGCCGCGGGGCGCCGCGATGCCCCGCGACGCCGGCGCCGCCTTGCCCGAGCGCCATCTCGGCCTCGTCCAGGCCGGCGAGCAGCCCGACCTCGCCGCCACGCTCGCCCGCCTCGCCGACCTCGCCGAGACACATCTAGACCTTGACGCCATCCTTGCCGCCGCCACCCCGCTCGCGGCAACAGCAAGCGCCGCCGCCGCGCTCAAGCCCCTTGGCCAGCGCATCGCCCTCGCGCGGGACGCCGCCTTCAGCTTCGTCTATCCGCATCTCACGGAAAGCTGGCGCCGCGCCGGGGCCGAGATCGTCGCGTTCTCGCCGCTCCGCGACGAGCCTCCGCCCAACGGCTGCGACGCCTGCTGGCTTCCCGGCGGCTATCCCGAACTCCACGCCGCCCGCCTCGCCGCCGCGTCCCGCTTCCGCGTTGGCCTCACCACGTTCGCCGCGACGCGCCCGGTCCACGGCGAATGCGGCGGCCACATGGCCCTGGGCGCGATGCTCGAAGACGCATCCGGCGAGCGCCACGCCATGCTCGGCCTGCTCGGCCACGCGACCAGCTTCGCCAAGCGTCGCTTGCATCTCGGCTACCGCGAGGCGACGCTGCTAGGCGACACCGCGATCGGCCCGCGCGGCGCCGTCCTGCGCGGCCATGAATTCCACTACGCAACCACCACCGAGGCCGGCAGCGACGCTCCGCTTGCCCGCATCACCGACGCGCAGGGCAATGATCTCGGCGTCGCCGGCGCCGTGCGCGGCCGTGTGGG
>CAXTXZ010000083.1:2378-10343 GCA_964248015.1 uncultured Rhodopila sp.
CCCCGAACGGCACCGTTGCATGACATCCTTCGCCGACATTGAAGCCGCCTGCGCCGGCCTGCCATCCGGCGACACGGCCGCGGCCGAGAAGGCGCGCGCCCGTCAGGACATCCTGCTGAAACCGCCCGGCAGCCTCGGACGGCTGGAAGACCTCGCGATCTGGCTCGCCCGCTGGCAGGGCCGCGCGCTGCCCCGCCTTGAGCGTGTTGACATCCTCGTCTTCGCCGGCAACCACGGCGTCACGGCGCAGGGCGTCTCGCCCTATCCCGCCACGGTCACGCGCCAGATGGTGGACAACTTCGCCTCGGGCAGCGCAGCCATCTGCCAGCTCGCGGCCACGGCCAGCGCCCGCCTGCGGGTTGTCCCGATGCGGCTCGACACGCCGACGCAGGATCTCTCCGTCGCCCCCGCCATGACCGAGGCGGAGTTCGCCGATCATGTCGGGACCGGGCACGACGCCGTCGAACGCGGGACCGACCTGCTCGCCCTGGGCGAGATGGGCATCGGCAACACGACCGCCGCCGCCGCCCTCGCGGCTGCCCTGTTTGGCGGCGACGGCGCGCGCTGGGCCGGCCGCGGCACGGGACTCGACGACGCCGGCGTGGCGCGGAAAGCCCAGGTCATCGACATCGCCCTGCGCCGCCACGAGGCCGCGCGCGCCAACCCGCTGCGCGCCGCCGCCGCCCTTGGCGGACGCGAGCTTGCCGGCATTCTTGGCGCCGTCATCGCCGCCCGCCGCCTCGGCATCCCAGTCCTGCTCGACGGCTTCGTCTGCACCGCCGCCGCCGCGCCGCTTGCCGCCCTGGCGCCCGGCGGCCTTGACCATGCGCGGATCGCCCATGTCTCGGCCGAAGCCGGCCACCGCGCCCTGGCCCTCGCGCTGGGCCAGGCGCCGCTGCTCGACTTCGGCATGCGCCTCGGCGAAGCCTCCGGCGCGGCGCTGGCCATTCCCCTGCTGCGCGCCGCCGTCGCATGCCACGAGGGCATGGCGACCTTCGCGCAGGCCGGCGTCGATGGCCGCGCCTGACCGCGCCGCGCCCTTCCCGCTTGCCGATCTCGCGGCCGCCTTCACCCTGCTGACACGCCTGCCGGTGCGACGGCTCAACCTCACGCTCTCCCCGGACGCGTTCGCCCGCGGCGTCTGGGCCTATCCCGTGGCAGGCGCGCTGGTCGGCGCCCTCGGTGGCGTTGTCGCGACGGCCGCCGAGGGCGTCCACATGCCCGCAGGCTTTGCCGCCGTCGCGGCGGTCGGCGCGATGGTCCTGCTCACCGGCGGATTGCACGAGGACGGCGTGGCCGACACCGCCGACGGGCTTGGCGGCGGCACGCGGGAGCGCAGGCTCGCCATCATGCGCGACAGCCGCATCGGCAGTTTCGGCGCGACGGCGCTCATTCTCGCGATGTCTGCCCGCCTCGCCGCCATCAGCGCGCTGTCCGATCCCATCGCCGGCCTCGCCGCCGCCGCCATTCTTGGGCGCGCCGCCATGCTTGTGCCCATGCTCCTGCTTCCGCCCGCGCGCGGCGACGGCATGGCCGCGTCCCTGGGCCGCATCAACGCTGTCCCCGCCCTGTCGGGCATGGCGATCGGCGCCGCCGCCGCGTTCACGTTGCTGCCAGTTCGCACGGCCATCTTGAGCATCGCGGTTGCCGCGGGCGGCGCAGGGGCGATGGCATGGCTCGCGCGCCGGCGGCTTAGCGGCGTCACCGGCGATATCCTTGGCGCGACGTGCGTCGCCGTTGAATGCCTCGTCCTCGGCGTGGCGGCGCGCTGACCTGTCAGCAGGCGACCGCCGACACCGACCCGATGGCCGGCGCGGGCGACAGGAGATCCGGCAGGTCGCCGCGCGCCAGCGCCAGCAGGACGCGGAGCGGGCCGCCATGCGTCACGACGATGCAGTCCTCCCCGGCCGTGCGGATCTCATGCCAAACTGCCGTGACGCGATCGATCAAGGCCTGCCCTGTTTCGCCTCCCGGGGCCGCGAACGCCACGGGATCGGCCGCCCAGGCATCAAGCAGGGCGCGCGGCACATCGTCCCATGCCTGGCCTTCCCAAGCGCCGAAATCCATCTCAAGCAGTCCAGGACGGTATTGCACGGCGAGGCCAATCTGTTCCGCTGCCGCCTTCGCCAGGACGCGGCATCGCAGGGCCGGGCTGCTCCAAAGGCGCGCGGCCCCGCGCGGCGCCAGGGCACGGACGAGAGTAGGCAGTGCCCGCATGCCCGGTTCCGAGAGGCCAACGTCCAGCCGTCCGTAGCAGACGCCGGGCGCCAGGGCGGGAGCAAGGTGGCGCACGAACACGACGTTCATCCCGGCCGGCCAATCCCATGTCGCATCCAACGTTGCGTAAAGCGTAAACGGCTTCAAGGCCATCCCGGATTCACCGGCGCACGGGCAAGCTCGCCGCGGGGGATGGCGCCTTCATGAGCAAGCAGCCCAAGAGGGCAAGCGGCCTCATGCGTTCGCCCTGGCTGCAACGGTGGTTTGAGACCAAGGCGCGCGCCACGGGCGGTTCGGCATCGCGGCCAACGGGCAAGTCGCCGCCAGGCAAGGCGTGGAGGAGCTTGGGCACGACCTGATGGACCCCGCCATGGCACGTCGCGGTCCAGTTGGGACTCCGACATGCCATGGCTCATTGTTTCCTAAGCAGATTCACGCCTCCGGACCTTTCGGCCCTTCGGCGATCCGCTGTGTCATTGGCCGCCACGCCAGCCGTTTTGACGTGATCACGGCCATCGCCGCGTTCGAGCGCCTGCGCGACATCCGCGCCGGTCCTACGGCACTGCTTTACCCGCTGCTGGCGCAGCATGAAGGCAGGGTTCAAGTTCACGCCACAGTAGATCCATCGCTGCGCTTGTCGCGCCGCCCGCAAGCCTCTGCGAATTATGCCGATTATGCAAGGAAATCCGGGATAGTCTAGCTGTCGACTTGACAGGAAGCTCGCTACACTTTCAGCCAGATGAATTATCATGCGGCCAAGGCAGTTATACACTGAATAAGCCACGCTTTTGGTAATTCAATTGTCAATAGACAACGGGGGCAGGCTCTGGCAACGTCCCGCAGCCCTTTGGTTGACGATGCCATAGGCCTCGTCTAATTGACCATATTGCATGATCTGGGGGAACATTTGCAATCGTCTCAAGGCAGCTTAGGCCGCCGCGCTATATTAGTTCTTGGAATGCATCGAAGCGGCACGTCTGCGCTTACTCGGGTTCTCGGCCTTCGGGGGGCTACACTGCCTGCGGAACCCATAGCCGCGGCTTCCGACAATGAATCCGGCTTTTGGGAACCCTCCGAAATCGTCAATATTCATGAAGAAATACTGAAATCCGCCGGCTCTTCATGGGACGATGTCGCGGCGTTTCCCAGCTCATGGTTCGCTTCGGATGATGCGCCGGCCTACAAACGGCGCCTGCACGCGGCGCTAGATCGGCAATACGGGGCCGCCCCGCTTCTTGTTTTGAAGGACCCGAGGCTTTGCAAACTTGTTCCCCTATGGTTATCGCTGCTCGCGGAATTAGGAATCACACCCCTTTTCATAGTTGCAACCCGTAATCCCCTCGAAGTCGCGGCCTCGCTCAAAAAGCGCAACTCATTCCAGGACAGCAAGTCACTGCTGCTATGGCTGCAACACTTTCTTGCGGCGGAGTGGAGCACGCGAGAGCATCGCCGAACATTCATTGCATACGAGGACTTACTGGAAGACTGGCGTGGCGCCGTGGCCAAGATAGGTCAAGATCTGCAAGTTATCTGGCCACGTGAGTCGTTCGCGGTGGATGCCGAAATTGACGGATTTATTGCCGCGGATCTTCAACACCACAAGCATGCAAGCACGGAAATATTCACGCGCCCGCACGTCGCGGAATGGCTGAGGACAGCTTTCGCATGGGCAGGCCAGGCGGCCAAGGGGCTGCCGGCTCCGGCCGAGGATCTCGACAAGCTCCGTAACGACCTGAATGTGGCGGAGCGCGCGTTCATGCCGATCCTCGCGGATCGGGACATGCTGGTGGCAAGTCTCGGCGCCGACGTCCGCCGGCTGACCGACGCAAGCCGGCATCTGGCCGAGGAACAGAACGTTTCTCAAACGTCCATTTCAGCGTTGGCGGATGAGGTGCAACGGCTTCAGCAAGAAAAAGCGCTCGAGGCCCGCGAACGGCAACATCTGGCCGATGAGCGGAAGGTCCTTGAAACGTCCATTTCGACACTAACGGGCCAGATGCAGCGGCTTCAGCAAGAAAAAGCGCTCGAGGCCCGCGAACGGCGGCATTTGGCCGATGAGAACCACGCCCTGGAAGGCCAGGTCAACGGTCTTCAACAAGAGCTTCAAAGGGAACAAGAAGATCTATCAAGGATACGCCGACATGCAGCGGAAGTAGCAAGCCAACTGCTGGCACGAGATCGCCAGGTAATTGATGTTCAGGCCGACGCAGACAACCGCCTCCAACAGCTTGCGACTTCGCATGGCTTGGCCGAAAGGCAAATCGCGGATTTGCGCCTTGAGAAAAGCCTGCTGCTTAATTCCACGATCTGGCGTGTCTCGACCCCGCTTCGCTTGCTGATCAGTGCAGCTTCGCCGCGAACGCGTTTGCGGATGCGCCGGATCTTGAAATTGCTCTATTGGGTTGTTACGCCTCATAAAACGCGCCAGCGAATAGCCTTCCTGCGTTGGCGGAAGGAAAGCTTGGCGGCAGTGCCCGGTTCGCCCGCGGCGCCCGCCATGGATGAACCAGGTGTCGTCCCAACAATGCGCGATTCAAGCGCGGAACTCACGATCAGCGAGCCTGACGATGTCAAAGCTCTGAGGGAACTTCCCGTCAACACAGCCTCCGCGCTTCTAGCGAAAACCCTGGATGGCAGCTTACACAAGGTTTGCGTCGGCATGGTGGCCTATCAAGCGCCGGTCGAGGAGATTCGGCGTGCCATCGCGTCGGCGCGGGTTGCATTGACGCGATGCGGCCATGACGCGAAAGGGGAAATCCGCATATTAAGCAATGGCGGCATGCTGAGTCCCGCTGATCTGCCTGATGATGTCGCATTTGAAACATCAGGCAATCGCGGCTTCGGCAGCGGGCACAATCACTGCATGCAAGCAGCCTTCAACAGCGGGGCCTCGGTTTACATTGCCGCTAACCCCGATGGTTCTTTTCACCCCGACTGCATTCAAAATCTTCTGGCCATGCACGAAGCGCGGAATGAAAAGTCTCTTATCGAGGCTCGCCAGTTCCCGGATGAGCATCCGAAAGTCTATGATCCCGCCGATCTTTCAACCCCTTGGGTTTCCGGCGCATGCTTGCTGATCCCCAAGTCAATTTGGGAAAAGACAGGCGGCTTTGACGCGAACATCTTTCTGTACTGCGAGGATGTCGACCTGTCCTGGACATGCCGGGCATTGGGCTTCACAACGCATATATGCCCATCCGCCCTTTTCTGGCACGATCTGTCCAACCGGGCACATGAACGCTCCCGCTGGCGTGAGATGCTGGTGTCGGGCCGCTATCTCGGCTACAAATGGGGTGACCTGGCATTCAAGGAATGGGCTGAGAGTCGCCTGCTTGACGAGGGCTTCGCGTTGCACCGCGACGAGCTTCCACCACTTGACGATCTGCCAACCGCCCCGAAAGACACAGGCATACCTGATTTTCGGTTCTCCTTTCATTTTGCTCCTGTGCGGTGGTAGCTCGTGATGCCGGATAAACCATTCTTCCCGCTTGGGGTGGATGTCGTCGTCAGGATTCATGATCCCGAACGACTTCTTGAATTTGACTCCGCCTTGTTTTCATTATTTAATCAAACCATCAGTCCACTCCACGTCATCGTCGTCAGCCAGTCCTTCGATGGCGCGGCGTCAGCGAAAGCACGAGCGATCGTTGACGCATTTGACTGGGCAGGCCGCGGGCATCATTCACCCACCCTGATCAATGTGGACGCCCCCGCGGGATTGGACATCCGGGCGCAGTTGCTCAACGTTGGCATTGGTTCAGCCCGGAACCGCTTCCTGGCGTTCCTTGACGGCGATGATTACATGTATGGATCCGCTTACCAGTATCTTGTCGAGCAAGCGCTTGCCTCCGGCGCCGCGGTGACATTTGGCGGCATCCATTGCAGGTATGTCCGCGTGTTCGAGCAATTCGTCTATTCGCTCAAGATGTTAAAGAATAGTTTCAAAGGAGATAATCTGGCTGATCTCATAAAGGATAATTTTTGCCCGATACATAGTTTCATCATCGACAGGAGCCTTGTCGCATCCGGCGACCTCTGGTTCAATCCGGATCTGCGGCGGCTTGAGGATTATGATTTCCTGCTGCGCCTGTGCAGTCGATATTACGCGTATTTTGGCGGCCGGGGAAAAATAATCGGCATTTACAACTGGCACCTGGACGGCCGAAGTTCCATCCAGTTCCAAGAAACAGACACAGCCAAAGTGGAAGAGAATAAGCGTGCCTGGAATATGGCACGCCGCCATATCTGGCGTTTGAAGACAGAGATTCGGTCAAAAGCTTTGCCGACGCAACCGGCTTCGGCGGAAAGCCTGCCGCCTCTGACCGGCACGCATCATGACACGCCGCAAATACCAATGCTTTTCCCAATTGGCCACTTCTACTCCCCGATAGTCAATCCCGTGGATGTTCGGCCACGGGAAGCCAAGCTGTGGGCGAATGCTAGCGACATGCCGGGCATGGACTTTCGCATACCGGATCAGCTTGCTCTCCTGCAAGAACTCAAGCCGCATATGTCGTCAGTCAGTTACCCCATGGACGACCCTGGGGATCGCCGTACCTACTTTTATGGCAATGACCAGTTTCCCGTGCTGGATGCCGAGTTCCTGCACGCCTTGCTGCTCCATGCTCATCCAAGGGCAATGATAGAGGTCGGAAGTGGTTTCTCCTCGCTTGTGACGGCCAAGGTGAATCGGGAGCTGATGGGCAACCAACTCAATTTTAGCTGCATAGAGCCTTACCCAAGGCAGTTTCTTGTCGATGGGGTGGAAGGAATCAGCAAGGTTATTCAAGAAAAAGTCGAGGATGTCGATTTAAGCTTCTTCGATCGCTTGGGCACGGGAGACATCCTGTTCATCGACTCCTCCCACGTCGCGAAAGCCGGCAGTGATGTTAATTATGTCTTCTTTGAAGTCCTGCCGCGGTTGAAACCTGGGGTGCTCGTGCATTTCCATGATATATTCTTGCCTGATGAGTACCCCAAGGAGTGGGTGCTGGAGCAAGGCCGGCATTGGAACGAGCAGTACCTGCTACGGGCGTTCTTGCAGTTCAATAACAGTTTCAGCGTCGTCTGGGCCGCCCATTTCATGGGCACGCGGTACACCGAAGCGGTCCAGGCCACGTTTCCTCGCTACCCTGAACTTGGCGGCGGCGGCAGCTTCTGGATCCGGAAAAAAGCCGAGGCATGAGCGGAAACCCAAGCCGCGGCGAAGCTGTCTGGTCGGCCGCCGTGTTCATGGGCGTCGCCATTTATCTTGTCCTGCGTGTTCCGAGCGTAGACTTTCTGCTGCTCAGTAACGACCAGGACTACCAGATGGCATTGGGCATGGCGGTCTCCAGGGGCTGGATGCCAGGCTTCGATTTCATCACGCAGTATGGGCCAGGCGTTGCGTTTGCGAGTTACCTTGGCTTCGCCGCCACGGGGAATGTCGTTGGCGAAATGCTGATGTCAGTGCTTGGCTACGCGACCGCAGTCACAGTCGCGATGAACATTGTCCGGCGCTCGGCCGGTCGCGTCCTGGCGCTTCTGGCGGTTGGCGGCACGCTGCTTTGGTTTCCACGCTTCTATAAGTGGTATTACTGCCTCTTTCCCGTCTTAGGCGTCTTGTTCGCGCAATCTTATTTCCTTGCAAACCGGCGGTGTCGCCATGGTGTTTCGCTCCTGCTCATATGGGCGCAAATCGTGGGCATCGGGGGTTTGTTTCGCTATGATCTTCTGCTGGAAGGCAGCGTTTTTGGAGCGTTGGCAATA
>CAXTXZ010000084.1:0-6674 GCA_964248015.1 uncultured Rhodopila sp.
CTGTCCTGCGCGATCACCGTCCACGGTTCGGCCATGCATCTGGACTTCGCCGCTCCGCCGCAGGTTCGCGCCGGCTTGAACATGACCATGACGGCGCTGCTGTCCACCGTCTATTACGCGGTGAAGGCTATCGTTGATCCCTCGATCCTGCCGAATGCCGGCCTTGCCCGGCCTTTGACCGTCACGGCCCCGGTTGGCAGCGTGGTGAACTGCATGCATCCCGCGGCGGTGAACGGGCGGCTTTCGTTGTGCCAGCGGGTGGTTGACCTGATCTTCGGCGCCCTGGCGGCGGCCGTGCCGCGACAGGTCACGGCTGCGTCCAATGGCGCGTGTTTCTCGATTACGTTCGCCGGGCACCAGCCCGTTGACCAGGCGCTTTGGGTTTATCTTGAAACGATCGGCGGCGGGTCCGGCGCCCGCTGCGACAAGGATGGGCTGGATGGCGTGCATGTGCATATGACCAACACCTCCAACCTTCCGGTGGAGGCTCTGGAACTGGAATATCCCCTGACGCTGATGCGCTATGAACTGGTGGATGGATCGGGGGGAGCCGGCCAGCACCGCGGCGGCATGGCGATCCGCCGGGTCTATCGCGCGGACCATGATTGCCATGTGCGAGTGGACGGGGCCCGCATCCAGTCCGCGCCCTGGGGCCTGAACGGAGGGCTGGCAGGCGGCATGGCCTCGGTCACCGCTTCAGTGCCACTGAACCATGGGTCTGCGATGCTGCGGCAGGGCGATCTGATTGAGGTCGTCACGGCAGGCGCGGGTGGTTACGGCCTGCCGGCCGAGCGGGACCGGGAAACCGTGGATCGGGATCTGAGGGAGGAACGGATCGATGCGGAGGCCGCGCGGGTGGTCTATGGGCTTTAGCCGCAGCCGGCGTCGATACTCCGCGCATGCCGCTGCAACTGGCCCCAATCGTCCTGACCGGAAACAGCCGGGAAGTGAAGCGCCTGTCTAAACAAAGCAAAACCGTATGGCCTGACGCAGTCAGGCCAATAACGGTCTAAGCGGCCAAGGCACAACCCTCGACAGTGATGCGGTGCATCAGCCGCCGCTCACCCTGGTAGTCATTGACCGCGTAGTGCCAGGTGGAGCGGTTGTCCCAGAACGCCAGCGAGCCATTCCTCCAGGCAAAGCGGCAGGTGAACTCAGGCCTGGCGGCGTGTTGATACAGGTAATCGAGCAGCGGGCGGGATTCTTCGTCGGTCCAGCCCTCGAACCGCAAGGTGAAGCCGGGATTCACGTAGAGAGCCTTCCGGCCGCTGTCAGGGTGCGTGATCACGGCCGGATGCACCGCATCCTGCACGGCCAGGTGGGAATTGCCGATGCGACCCTCCATTCCCTCGCGCTTCACGCCGAAGACGTGCCGGCTGGAATGCACTGCCCGCAGCCCCGCCAATGTGTGTTTCAGACCGTCCGATAGCGCATCGTATGCCGCGTACATGCTGGCGAACACCGTGTCGCCGCCGAACGGAGGCACCTCCAGCGCGTACAATATCGATCCCAGGGCTGGGATCTGGTCGTAGCTGTGATCGGTATGCCAGCCGCCGCCGATATTCCTTGTCTGGTTCGGCTCCTTCGCGACCAGCGCGATTTCGGGATAGCCATCGGCCTGTGCGAAGAAGCGGTTGATGTTGATTGGGCCGAACTGCCGAGCCAAGCTGATGTGCTGGGTTGGGGTCAGGGACTGGTCACGGAAGAATATAACGCCATGGCCAGCGAGGCTTCGCTTGATCGTGCGCAAGGCGTGATCCCCCAAAGGCTCGCGGAGGTCCACACCGGCGATCTCGGCCCCGATGGCGCCGCTGACAGGACGCGCCTCGATTGAATTGCTTGGCATGACATCCTCCGTATGAGCCTGCTTGCATGACGATTCGCTCACAATTCGCGCTCAACCGCAACAGGCTGGTAAAACGCTTGCCGACTGCCTGCATTCGGGGCATCACAAGCAGGATGACGTCCTTGTCCACCGGATGAACTTCCTTGGCTGGCTTGTTGGCCTGGCCTTGCCCGCCTGCGGATTTTCCGGGGCGCTTGGCTTGCCGACGCCTGCCGCGATGGACATGACAGCCATCGTCAGGCCCGCCACGTTGAACACCGCCCTTGCCGCCCCGGCCGGTTTCAAGCCTGCGCCTGATATTGTCACGCCGTCCTATCACCTGCCGGCGGACAGGCTGTTCGGCCTGGTGCGGGACGTGGCCGCCAGCCAGCCCAGGACGTTTCCGGCCGCGCTTTACGCCGACCGGCTTCAGGCGCATTTCGTCGTTCGCAGCGCGGTGTTCAACTTCCCTGATCTTGTCGCGGTGCAGGTGCGGCCGGAAGGCGCGGCCTCATGCGACCTGATCCTGTATTCCCGCAGTGTCTATGGCGCCTCCGACCTCGGCGTGAACCGCAAGCGCATCAGCGCGTGGCTCGCCGATCTGCAGACCAAGCTTCCTCCATCCAGCGAGAGATGACCGTTCATGCGTGGTATCGGCCCCTTCCTGAAAGATGCCTGGCAACTCACCCGCCCGTATTTCATGACGTCCGAGGAAAAATGGTCGGCGCGCGGCATATTGCTGGCGATCGTCGCCATGAACCTGACGCTGGTCGGCCTGAGCGTTGTCCTGAGCTTCTGGCGCCGTGAGTTCTACAACACGTTGCAAGACAAGGATTGGAAGGCCTTCCTGGAACTCCTGTTCCTGTATCGCAAGACGCCGAGCGGGCTGATGCCGGGGTTCTGCGAGGTGGCCGCGGTGCATATCGTGCTGGCGGTTTACTCGGTCTACCTGAACCAGTTGCTGCAGATCCGTTGGCGGCGCTGGCTGACCCGGCAGTTCCTGACGGAATGGCTGGCCGACCGGGCCTATTACAACATCAGCCTGACCGCCGACAGGGCCGCGGTGGGCACCGACAACCCCGACCAGCGCATCGCCGAGGATTTGCGTGATTTCTGCCAGATGACCCTGTCGCTGTCGCTCGACCTGCTGTCCAACATCGTCTCCCTGTGCAGTTTCGTCGGCATCCTTTGGGGCCTGTCCGGCGCTGTCGAAGCGTTCGGCATACCGATCCCCGGCTACATGGTCTGGGTTGCCCTGGCATACGCCCTGATCGGCAGCACGTTGACGCACCTGATCGGCCGGCCGCTCTCGATCCTGAATTTCCGTCAGCAGCGGGTGGAGGCGGATTTCCGCTACGCCCTGATGCGCATCCGCGAGAACATGGAAAGCATCGCGCTGTACCGGGGCGAGCAGGAGGAAGGCGTCACCCTGCGGGAGCGCTTCGGCCAGGTGATCGGCAACTGGCGCCAGATCATGGGACGCACCAAGATGCTGAACTCCCTGGTCAACGGGTATGCCCAGGTTGCCATCATCTTCCCCATCGTTGTCGCCGCGCCGCGCTATTTCGCCGGAGACATGCAGTTGGGCGGGCTGATGCAGACCGTCGGCGCGTTCGGATCGGTGCAAAGCTCGATGTCCTGGTTCGTGGAGTCCTACTCCTTGATCGCGCAGTGGCGCGCCATTGTCGAACGCCTCGCCACGTTCCACCGTGCCATCGTCAAGGCGCGCGCGGAGACGCATGGCGGCTTCGTGAACAGCCCCGCGCCAGATGGCTCCGTGCGATTGAGCGACGTCATCATGAGCCTGCCGGATGGCACCAGGTTGCTGGACGGCGCCGACCTGACGCTGACCGCCGGGCACTCGGTTGTCATCACCGGCCGCACGGGATCGGGCAAGTCAACGCTGTTCCGCGTGCTGGCCGGGATCTGGCCGTTCGGGCATGGCCAGATCCAGGTGCCGGCGAAGTCGTTCTTCCTGCCGCAACGGCCCTACATCCCGCTCGGCACCCTGCGGCATGTGATCACCTATCCCAACGCCGTGGATGCGTTCACCGACCAGGAGATCGCCCAGGCGTTGACCGACGCCGGGTTGCCGCGGCTTTGCGAGCGCGTTGGGCAGGACGACAACTGGCCGCAGCGCCTGTCCGGCGGCGAGCAGCAGCGCATCGCCCTGGCGCGCGCGCTGCTGGCCAAGCCGGACTGGATTTTCCTTGATGAGGCGACGGCAAGCCTTGACCCGGACGCCGAGGAGGATCTTTACCGCATCCTGAAGACGCGGCTGCCGAACACCACGCTTGTGTCGATCGCGCACCGCCCATCGGTTGCCGCGTTCCACGACAAGCGCCTGGTGTTCAAGCGCGAGGACGGGGCCACTGGCAGCCTGGCGCCCGTCGCGGCCGCACCCGCCATCGGAGAATGACATGACCGACCCGCACGACGGCAATCTCCTGTTCACGTCGATCGTCGAACCGCGTCCGACTCAAGCTGAACTGGCCAATGCTTACGGGGCGATCGGCGCGGCGCTCGCCTGCGGCGACCGGGTCGCCGCCCTGGCCGATTGGGACCAGCTCAGGCGCCGCTACGACACCTGGTCGGCCCTCGTGCGCCTGCGCTTTGCCCAGGACACCACCGATGCGCGGGCCAAGGCAGACCGGGATTACGCCGACGCGCTGGCGCCCGAGGCGGCGGACCTGGAAATCGGGCTGAAGCGCCGCCTGTTGGCCGACCCGGACCGCGCCGGCCTTGCCGCGCTTGTGGGCGAGCATGCGCTTCGGTTGTGGGACACCGATGTCACCACGTTCGATCCGGCGGTCAAACCCGATCTGGAAGAAGAAGCCCGGATTTCGGCGCGCTACACCGAACTGCTGGCCTCGGCCAAGCTGTGGATCGCCGGCCAGACGGTCAACCTTGCCGGGCTTGGGCCATACGCCGAGGCCACGGATCGCACGGTCCGGTACGAAGCCGAACAGGTCCGTTGGGGCTTCTTCGAGGCTAACGCAGGGCAACTGGATGACATTTACGACCAGCTTGTGAAGCTGCGTCACGGCATGGCGCGCAAGCTCGGCTATCCAAACTTCACGCCGCTGGGTTACCGCCTGCTGCGCCGGGTGGATTATGGCCCGGAGGACGTCGCGCGTTACCGCCAGCAGGTGGTGGAGCATGTGGTTCCGCTGATCAGCCGGCTGCTGGAAACAAGGCGCGCCGCCAACGGCTGGGACCGCCTGCGCTACTGGGACGAGGCAATCATCGATCCCGCCGGAAACCCGAAGCCAATCGGCGAGCACGATGTGCTGGTCGAGCAGGCGCAGGCTATGTTCGACGGGATGGATTCCAGGCTGGCGTCGTTCTATCGCGTGATGGTGGCGGGCGGCTTCACCGACCTAAAGAACCGTCCCGGCAAGGCCGGTGGCGGCTTCTGCACGTCGTTCCCGACCGTTGGGATGCCGTTCATTTTCGCCAACTTCAACGGCACGCACGACGACATCGGCGTCTTCACGCATGAAATGGGACATGCCTTCCAGAACTGGGAAAGCCGCTTCCAGCCCGGCGTGGACTACCTGTGGCCGACCATGGAGGCAGCCGAGATCAACTCCATGGGCCTTGAGTTCCTGACCTATCCGGGGATAGGGCTGCTGGTGGGGGAAGACGCGGCTGACCGCTTCCGCCGCATGCACCTGATCGGGGCCTTGGCGTTCCTGCCCTACGGCGTCTGCGTCGATCATTTCCAGCACGAGGTCTACGCCAACCCCGACGCCTCGCCCGCCGACCGGCACGCGATGTGGAAGCGGCTGGAGGCGCTGTATATGCCATGGTCCGACTACGGCGACATCGCCTTCCTGAACAAGGGCGGACGCTGGCAGGCGAAGCCGCATATCTTTGGCTCGCCGTTCTATTACATCGACTACACGCTGGCGCAGTGCTGCGCGATGCAGCTCTGGGTGAAGTCCCGCCGTGATTACGCCGGCGCCTTTGACGCCTATGCGGCGCTGTGCGGCCAGGGCGGTTCCGCGCCATTCCAGGATCTGGTCCGCTCCGCCGGGCTGGTTTCGCCGTTCGCCGCCGGGGCGCTGGCGGACGTGGTGCGGGAAGCCGAGGTCGTGCTGGGGACATGACACCCCACCAGCCCTCAGCCGCCGCGCCTGCCTCAGCGTGCTCCTGATGGCCTTAAAGTTTCGACAGAGATGAACCGGCGGAGCCTGGGCGGCGTTCTCGTGCCCACAAACCGGAGTGGAATGAATGAGTGGCAGCAGTGACACCGCGCAGTCCGTTTATGTAACGGGCCTTCGCAACCAGCATGCCGTGGAAAACCAGGCTGTCGAGTTGCTTGAGCGCCAGGTGGGGCGGCTGGAAAACTATCCGGCCATGGCGGATCGCATGCGCCTGCACATCAAGGAATCCCAGGAGCAGGCGCGCCGGCTAGAGGAGCTTCTTGGCCAGCTTGGTAGCAGCGAATCCTCCCTTAAGGACACTGTGATGTCCTTCATGGGCAACATGATGGCACTGGCGCACGCGCCGGCGCAGGACGAGGTGATGAAGAACACGCTCGCCAACTTCGCGTTCGAGCACTTCGAGATCGCCGCCTACAAGTCATTGCTGACCTTGGCCGACATCACAGGCCATGCGGCCGCGACGACGGCGCTTCGGCAATCGCTTGCCGAGGAGGAAGCCATGGCGTCGTGGATAAACGACAACCTGGCGGAAACAACCCGCACCTATGTGTCGCGTTACGAAGCAGGCTTGAAAGCCGGCGTTTAGGAAGTTTTCAGCGTTTCGGAAATGTCATGGGCCCCGACGGTGGGCAGTGAAAAAACCTGGGCGTTTTGTTGGCCCCCAAGGGTGAAAGTAAAAA
>CAXTXZ010000084.1:6684-10240 GCA_964248015.1 uncultured Rhodopila sp.
CCACCGGAGGTGGCCATGACAGAAGCCTGAGCTTTCGCTTGCCCTGAATTGTTCAACTTCAACGATGGAACGTCACAACCCCTCGAACAGCGAGGTAGTGATGTAGCGCTCCGCGAACGATGGAATGATTGTCACGATCCGTTTGCCGGCGAACTCCGGGCGCTTCGCCACATTCAGCGTCGCCGCCAGTGCCGCGCCCGATGATATCCCGCCCGGAATGCCCTCTGTTCGCGCCAGCCGACGGGCCTGTTTCATTGTCTCTTCGTTGGAAACCTGGATAACTTCGTCAATCATCGATGTCTGAAGCACCTCCGGCACGAAACCCGCGCCAATGCCCTGGATCGGATGCGGCGCCGGCTTGCCGCCTGACAGCACCGCGCTCACCTCCGGCTCCACCGCGAACATTTTTAACCCCGGCCGACGGGGCTTCAGCGCCTGGGCGATACCCGTCAACGTGCCTCCGGTGCCGACGCCGGATACGATCGCATCGACCTCGCCCGCCGTGTCATGCCAGATCTCCTCGGCGGTGGTCTTCACATGGATCGCCGGGTTGGCGAGGTTGCCGAACTGATTGGGCATCACCGCTGTCGGATTGTCGGCCAGCAGTTCCTTGGCGCGGGCAATGGCGCCGTTCATGCCCTTTTCGCGCGGCGTAAGCTCCAGCGTCGCGCCAAGGTAGGCCAGCATCTTGCGCCGCTCGATCGACACCGACTCCGGCATGGTCAGGATCAGCCGGTAGCCGCGCGCCGCGGCGACGAAGGCCAGCCCGATGCCGGTGTTGCCGGACGTCGGCTCGATGATCGTGCCGCCTGGTTGCAGGTGACCGGACGCCTCCAAGTCCAGGATCATGTTGACGCCGATACGGTCCTTCACGCTGGAAATCGGGTTGAAGAACTCCAGCTTGAGGCAGATGTCGGCGGTGATGCCTTCCTCGGCGACGATATGCGGTATCCGTACCAGAGGCGTGTTGCCGATGGTTTCGGCGATGCTATCGTAGATGCGGCCGCGCAACGGGCGGTCGAAGACAAGTGGCTTGTGTTCCGGTCCCATGATGAGCTTCCTTCTGACGCAAAGCGTGCGGTGTGTTCGCCAGATCACGATAGAAGACAACAATGCTCCACCGTGGCAAGCCGTTGTCGCATGAAAGCCAATTTGGCGCGGCAGGAGGATGATTCCTGGAAAATTATCCTCCATGCTGGCCCTTGCGGACAACCATGCGCCTGCGCAGGCTTGGCAACCGCGTGCCAGGATGCACATAGACGCGCATGAAACACCTGACCGCCGTCCTGCTGCTCGCCGCTGCCACGGCCCACGCCGAACCAGTGCGCTCCGGCGACGCGGCCTATGGCGACTGGCGCACGGACAAGCCCGGCGTCGCGCGCCACATCACGCCTGACGCGCTGCCGCAGCCGTTCGCAACGCAATCCTCGGCCCATTCGGCATCGATCACCGCTCCTCCCGCCAACGCCGCGCCGCTTGTCCCTCCGGGCTTCGAGGCCACGCCATACGCCAGCGATCTGGAGCAGCCGCGCACCCTGCGGACGGCGCCCAACGGCGACGTGTTCGTGGCCGAAAGCGGCGGTGGGCGGGTCAGCGTGTTGCGTGGCGCCGGGCAACGGCCAGTTGCGTTCGCGTCCGGCCTTGACCTGCCGTTCGGCATCGCCTTCTGGCCGCCCGGCCCGTCGCCGCGCTTCGTCTATGTCGCCGAAAACAGCCGGGTCATCCGCTATCCCTACGGGAACGGCGACCTGAAGCCGCGCGGTCCCGCCCAGGTCATCGTGCCCCGCCTGCCGGAGGGCGGCAACCACTGGACCCGCGACATCGTCTTCTCGGCGGATGGCCAAACCCTGTTCGTCTCGGTTGGTTCCTCGGACAACATAGCCCGTGACCTGACCGGCGAGCCGCCCGCCAACGCCGCGCTTGGCGCCGCCTGGAAGGGCAACGCCAACCGCGCCGACGTGCTGAGCTTCACGCCCGAGGGCGCGGAGCCGCATGTCTATGCCACTGGCCTGCGCAACTGCTCCGCCGAGGCGATCCAACCCGCCACCGGCGCGCTGTGGTGCGCGGTGAACGAGCGTGACGGGTTGGGCGACAACCTGCCGCCGGACTACGTCACCGAGGTACGGCTGGGAGCGTTCTACGGCTGGCCATGGTACTACATCGGCAACCATCCTGATCCGAGGCTGAACGGCGCCCGAGCCGATCTTGCCGCCCGCGTCACCACGCCCGACGTGCTGATCCAGCCGCACTCGGCCCCGCTTGGCCTGGTGTTCTACAGCGCCAGCCAGTTTCCGGCGGATTACAAGGGCGATGCCTTCGTCGCCCTGCACGGTTCTTGGAACCGAGGGAAACGCACCGGCTACAAGGTGGTCCGCCTGCGCTTTCGCGACGGCCACCCAACCGGCGCCTACGAAGATTTCCTGACCGGCTTCGTCGCCTCGGACAACGCGGTGTGGGCACGCCCCGTCGGCCTGGCCGTGACGGAGGACGGCGCGTTGCTGCTCAGCGAGGATGGGAACGGCACGATCTGGCGAATCACCTGGCACGGCCAACCATGAGCCTGCCTCCTGCCGTCGGGCGGCAGGCCGCGGTGCGCTTCATCCTGGTTACGCTGGTGATTGATGCGCTGGGCTTTGGCCTTGTCGTGCCCATCATCCCGGCGCTTGTGCTGGAGCTTTCCGGACGGGACGTGGCGGGCGCCTCATTGTGGGTGGGCGCGTTGCTGGCGGTGTTCGCGCTGATGCAGTTCGCCTTTTCCCCCATCCTGGGCGGCTTGAGCGACCGGTTCGGCCGCCGCCCGGTGCTGCTGCTGTCTCTCGGAGGCATCTGCGTCAATTACATCCTGCTGGCCTGGGCGCCCTCGCTGCCGTGGCTGTTCGCCGGCCGTCTGATCGCGGGCGCGACGGCGGCGAACGCCTCGACCGCCAACGCCTATATCGCTGACGTGACGCCGGTGGCGCAACGCGCTTCCCGCTTCGGGCTGGTTGGCGCCGCCTTTGGTGTTGGTTTCGTAATCGGCCCCGCGCTGGGCGGCCTGCTCGGCTCTTACGGGTTGCGCATCCCTTTTGTTGTGGCGGCCGTGCTGGCCGGAGCGTTCTTCGCGCTCGGCCGGGGCCACACCCAGGCGCCGCGGATCGCGTCGGCGAGTGCGACGGTGCCGCTGCTGGGATCCTCGGTGGGCTACGAGAACCTCTCGCAGACCACGGCGCAGGTCGGCCACATGCCGATCGTGCGGGTCTACTACCCGGGCCTGCCGGCTTCCAACGCCTGGACTGGCGGCCTGGCCGGCGCGAACGGCTCGGCGGTGATCGTCAGCTTCAAGACGCTGCCGGACGACATCCTGTCCGGCGCCGACGACGCCGCGCTGACGCACTTCTTCGACACCGCGCCGACCGGCCACCCCATCTACTACTCCTACTACCACGAGCCCGAGGACAACATCGCGGCGGGCGAGTTCACCCTGGCCGGCTACAAGGCCGCATGGGCCCGGGTCGCCCAGCTGGCCGCGGCGGCGCACAACCCCGATCTGCACTCCACGCGGATCCTGATGGGGTGG
>CAXTXZ010000085.1:0-5974 GCA_964248015.1 uncultured Rhodopila sp.
GTTGCTGACCGACACGGACCCCACGCAAGCCGCCGGCTTGTTCAGGCGGGCTTCGGACCATGACTGCCCAGCGGCCACTTACCAACTAGCCCGCCTCTACCGCCACGGCGCCGCCGTGCCACAGGACAACGCGACCGCGGCGGCTTCCAACAGTTTCGCCGCGAACAGGGGCATTGGCGGCGCCGCCTATGAATTGGCCAATGGCTACGCCACCGGCTGGGCCGGCTCTCGGTCAGCCGCTGTAGCCCTGCGCTGGTATCGCCGCGCCGCCGCCCTTGGCCACCCTGAAGCCTGGCTGGCGCTGGGCCGCGCCTACGAGGAAGCGCGCGAGGTGGCGCGCGACGGCGACGAGGCCCTGACCTGGTACCAGCTCGCCGCCAACGCCGGCAACGTCGCGGCGCGGCTAAGGCTGGGCGACATCGCCCGCTCGGGCGCCCTGGGCCAGCCAAGGAACGACAAGCTCGCGCTGCGCTGGTACGGCCTTGCCGCCGGCCAAGGCGACGCCGGCGCCGAGGAAAACATCGGCGACCTATACTGGCAAGGCTCGGAGGACGTGCCGCGCAACCGCGCGGAGGCGGTGCGGCGCTACCAGGCCGCCGCCACTCGCGGCCGTGCTTCCGGGCAGCGCAAGCTGGCGATTGCCTACGCCAACGGCGACGGCGCCCCGGCCGCCGCCGCCAGCATGCTCTACTGGGGCCGCAAGGCCGCCGAGGGCGGCGACGCCGTGGCCGCCGGGCTGCTGGGCTACGCGATCATGATCGGCGTCGATGGAACCTATGACCTTGTCGAGGCCGCGACCTGGCTCACCCTGGCCGCCGAGCACGCGCATGCCGGCGAGTGGCACAACCGCGCGGCCAGTTATTCCCAGGAAGCCCGCAACCGCCTTACGCAGCCCGAACTGGCAGCCTACCACGCCCGCGTCGGACGGCTGCACGCAACCCTGGGCGGGGATTGACCCGTCCCAACCCCAACCATAGGCACGGCCCTCAGCCCCGCTGCCCGGACCGCCAAGCCACCATCCCGCCCCGCAGCACGCTGACATCCATGCCGCCTGCCTGCCGCAAATGCGCCGCCGCCGCCGCCGACCGCCGGTCGGTATGGCAAACCAGCACCACGGGACGCGCCTCGGCCAGCAAGCCCGAGGCATGCGCCGCGAACTCGGGAAGCGGAACATTCCTGGCGCCATCGACATGCCCAAGCGGACCCTCGAACTCATCCGGCCCGCGAACGTCAACCACCAGCGGCGCGCCCGGACCCGCCAGCCGCGCCGACAGTTCATCCGCCTCGATCCACCCGTCCGCATCGCCCTTGCCGGACCCAAACAGCTTCCCAAGCATCGCCATGGCGGCTTCCCGTGTTTTCGGTTAATCAAGCCTCGCGTGCCTGCTTGCCACCGAACGACCCAGCCTGGAAAGGTCCCCTCCGATGGACTTCGCCCTGACCGACGCGCAGCGCCAGATACGCTCCGAAGTCCTGCGCCTCTGCGCCCGGTTCGACGACGCCTACTGGCTGGAGCGCGACAGCACCGCCACCTTCCCGCACGCCTTCTTCGACGCCATGGCCGCCGGCAACTGGCTCGGCATCGCCATGCCGGAAGCCTACGGCGGCGCTGGCCTGGGCATCACCGAGGCCGCCATCCTGGCGCAAGCCGTCGCCGAATCCGGCGCGGCCATGAGCGGCGCGAGCGCCATCCACATCAACATCTTCGGCCTCAACCCCGTCGTCGTCCACGGCACCGAGGCGCAGAAGGCCCGCATGCTGCCCCCCCTGATCGAGGGCCGCGACAAGTCCTGCTTCGGCGTCACCGAACCCAACGCCGGCCTCAACACGACAGAGATCACCACCCGCGCCGACCTGCACGGCGACCACTACCGCGTCAACGGCACGAAGATCTGGACCTCCACCGCGCAGGTCGCCAACAAGATCCTGCTGCTGGCCCGCACCACGCCCCTGGACAAGGCCAGGCGCAAGTCGCACGGCATGACCCTGTTCTACACCGACCTCGACAAAACCCGCGCCGAGGTCCGCCTGATCCACAAGATGGGCCGTCACGCCGTCGATTCGAACATGGTGTTCTTCGAGGACATGATCGTCCCCGTGGAGGACCGCATCGGCGAGGAAGGCGAGGGCTTCCGCGCCCTGCTGCACGGCCTCAACCCCGAGCGCATCCTGATCGCCGCCGAGGCCGTCGGCATCGGCCGCGCCGCGCTGGCGAAGGCCGCCCGCTACGCCCGCGAGCGCGTGGTGTTCGGCCGCCCGATCGGCCAGAACCAGGCCATCCAGCACCCGCTGGCAAGGAACTGGACCGAACTGGAAGCCGCCGACCTGATGACCTTCAAGGCGGCCTGGCTCTACGACGCCGGCCAGGAATGCGGCGCCGAGGCCAACGCCGCCAAGTACCTCGCGGCCGAGGCCGGCTACCGCGCGGCGGAGCAGGCCGTCATGACCCACGGCGGCATGGGCTACGCCCAGGAGTACCATGTCGAGCGGCTGTTCCGCGAAAGCATGCTGCCGCGCATCGCCCCGGTCAGCCGCGAGCTGATCCTGAGCTACCTGGCGGAGCGGGTGCTGGAGCAGCCCAAATCCTACTGACCATTACAACCCAGTACTGAAAAGCCCGCCGGCCCCAGGGCCGTGAAGCCGCCGTCCCGCGCGCGCCGGGTTCGGCCGGATCACGCCAGCATGCGTGCCGTTCCGAATCCTGCCATTATGCGCTATGGAGTCGCGGCAATGGCGCCGGGCGCGGCTCAGCCCGAGTCGGAGCCTGCCCGAACCGGAACCTGGGAGTTCATCATCGACACGCCGCTTATCCTGTCCGTGGCGAACCAGAAAGGCGGCGTGGGCAAGACCACGACGGCGGTCAACCTCGCCGCCGCCGTTGCCGTCGCCGGGCTGCCGGTCCTGCTGATCGACATGGACCCGCAGGGCAACGCCTCGACCGGCCTTGGCGTGTCGCGCGCCGACCGGCACGCCGGCACGTACCGCCTGCTGATGGAGGGCCGCCTGAGCCGGCAGGCAATACGCCCGACCGTGGTGCCCAACCTGTCGGTACTTGCCTCCGACGCCGACCTCGCGGGCGCCGAGATCGAGCTTGTCCCGCGCGAGAACCGGGAATTCTGCCTGCAATCGGCGCTGAACGACCTGCCCGCCTTCGAACCCTACCGGCTTGTCGTGATCGATTGCCCGCCGGGCCTCGGCCTGCTGACGCTGAACGCCCTGGTCGCGTCGTCCGGCGTCATCGTGCCGCTGCAATGCGAATTTTTCGCGCTTGAGGGGATCAGCGGCCTGATGCACACGATCGAGGCCGTGCGGCGCCGCTTCAACCACCGGCTCCGCCTCAGCGGCATCCTGCTGACCATGTTCGACCGCCGCAACAGCCTGTCCGGCCTGGTCGAGAAAGACGCGCGCGACCACTTCGGCGATTGGGTCTTCGACCGGATGATCCCGCGCAACATCAAGCTTTCCGAGGCGCCAAGCCACGGGCTGCCGGCGATCCTGTATGATCCCAAGTCGCCCGGAGCCTTGGCCTACACCGCCTTGGCCGCGGAACTCATGTCAAAAGAGAAGATCATGGCGCCGGAACAGGTTCGTGCCGATGGCTAGGAACGCGCCCCCCAAGCTTGGCCGGGGACTGGCTGCCTTGCTGGGCGACGCCGCGCTGTCCCCGGAAAGCCAGGGCGGCCTGACCGTCAAGGCCGTCCCGCCTGATCGCATCGATCCCAACCCCTTCCAGCCACGCACCGATTTCGATCAGTCCGAGTTGGAAAGCCTGGCGGACTCGATCCGCGTGCAGGGCATGTTGCAGCCGATCCTGGTGCGGGCGCACCCGACCGAGCCCGAGCGCTTCCAGATCGTCGCCGGCGAACGCCGGTTCCGCGCCGCGATGCTGGCGGAACTGACCGAGGTGCCCACGCTGCTGCGCGACCTCGACGACAGCGACGCCGCGGTCGTGGCGCTGGTGGAGAACTTGCAGCGCCAGGACCTGAACGCGCTGGAGGAAGCCGATGGCTACCAGCGCCTGCTGAGCGATTTCGGCCTCACGCATGAAGCCGTGGGTTATGCCGTCAGCAAATCCCGCAGCCACGTCAGCAACACCCTGCGCCTGTTGCGGCTGCCCGACCCGATCAAGCAGGACGTGCGCAGCGGCGCCCTCAGCACGGGCCATGCGCGCGCGCTGCTGAACGCGCCAAACCCGGAAGCGCTGGCCGATTTGATCAACAAGCGCGGCCTGTCGGTCCGTCAGGCCGAGGGCTTGGTCGCCAGGGCCGTCGGCGCCCGAAGCACGCTTCGCCAGGCAAGGCCGGAACGGCTGGACATCGCCGAGATAGCGAGGCGGGCAACCGAGCAGATCGGCTGTCGCGTCACCATCACGGCGACACGCAGCGGCGCCGGCGAGATCAGCGTGCAGTACCAGGACCTGTACCAGTTGGAGGAACTCATCATGCGCCTGACCGGGCAGCACGAGAAAATCGAAATGGCGACCAATGACTAGGCCGCGTCCAATTTGAAAACCGTGGCGTAGCCGCTTTGTCACAGGTGCCGCCCAGCAGAATCGTCTTTAGATCGTGGCTCAGGAAAATGCGGTCTCAAACTGGACGCGGTTTAGTTCAAACAGGGGCTGTGGGGCTGTTCGCAGGTGGAACTGCGGAGCGAGGCGACGTATTCGGGGTCGCCGGTCCACGCGGCGGCGGCTTTCGGCGTGCTTGGCTATAGGCCGTTCCGCGGGAGGCTCCACGGGAAGACGAGCTTCTGGCACCAGACCACCGCCTGGAACAGCAGCAGCGTCATGGCGACCAGCACCGCAAGCCCGGCGAACGCCTGCGGCAGCTTGAAGTAGGACGTCGAAAACATGATGAAATAGCCGAGGCCCCGCTCCGCCGAGACGAACTCGGCGACGACCGCGCCGATCACCGACAGCGTGATCGACACCTAGAACGCGCTGAACATGTAGGGGACTGCGAACGGCAGCCGGATGTCCAGCACCTCGCGCCGGCGGCCGGCGCGCAGGGAGCGCGACAACTCGATCAGCTCCGACGGGGTTGCCAGCAACCCGGTCGCGGTCGACACCACCATCGGGAAGAAGGCGATCATGCAGGTGATGGCCACCCGCGGCAGGTCGCCGACGCCCAGCACGACCACGATGATCGGCGCTATGGCCACGACCGGGGTGGACTGCACGACGATGAGCAGCGGATAGATCGTGCGCGACAGCAGCCGCGAGAGCGACAGCGCGACGGCGAGCGGCAGGCTGATGGCGATGGCCAGCGCGTAACCCATCAGCGCCACCCGCAACGTCGCCCCGACATGGCCAAGCCAGTCACCTGGGCTGACGCGCAGCCCTGCGGCAAGGATCGCGCCGGGCGAGGGCAGCACGTATTCGGGGAGAGAGAAATGGACGCATGCGCCCTGCCACAGGGCGACGATCGCACCTGCGGCGATGAGCGGTGCCAGACGGCTCAGCCCGGTTCCAAACCACGACGGGATTTCAAGCGGCAAGCGGCTGGCGCGTGAAGACGAGCGACCGGATGTGGCGAGCAAGCTCGTGGAACGCGGGGTCGGCCGGCGTGTCGAGGCTTCGCGGCCGGGGGAAAGGGACATCGATGATCTCGCGGCAGGAGGCGGGGCGGGGCGTCATGACCATGATCCGGTCGGCGAGCAGCAACGCTTCGGGGATGGAATGGGTGATGAACAGCACCGTCTTGGGCCGTTCGGTCCAGATGCGCAGCAGCTCGAAGCCCATCTCATCACGGGTCAGGGCATCAAGTGCGGAGAGTGGCTCGTCCATGAGCAGGATGTCCGGGTCGAGCAGCAGGGCGCGGGCGATCGCCGCCCGCTGCTGCATGCCGCCTGAGAGCTCGTCAACCCCCGCGCGGGCGAACTCGCCGAGGCCCACCAGCGCGAGCAGTTCGTCCGCCCGGGCGCGGTCGGCCGCGGTGACGCGGCCATGCTTGTGCTTCACCGGGAACGTCACGTT
>CAXTXZ010000085.1:5984-10232 GCA_964248015.1 uncultured Rhodopila sp.
ACCGCGCATCGAGCCAGGGCAGCAGCGCGGGTCGCTGGAACACGATGCCGACCTGGTCGGGTGGGCGCGTCACCAGGCCGCCGTCGACCGAGACCGCGCCCGCAGTCGGCTGCAGCAGCCCGGCCACCAGCCGCAGCAGCGTGGACTTGCCGCAGCCGGAGGGGCCGATCACCGCCATGAACTCGTTCCGCTGCACCGTGAACGACAGGTCCCGGATGGCTGTTACCTCGCGGCCGGTAGTGGTGCGGAAGACGTGCGAAACCCCTGTGAACCCGATAATCGGTTGGGCCGGCCCTGGGCTCATGCAGGCGCGAAGGCCTGGTCGACCGAGGCCATCGGGTTGATCCTGTCGAGCGGCAGGTCGCGTTCCTTGGCGACCCAGCCCCAGGTTTCCTTGACCAGCGCCGGGTTGAACCTGCCGAGGCCGTCCTTGGTGGTGGTGGCGTTGAAGGTGAGCGGGAGTGCCGCCTCCACGCCGGCAAGCTGCGTTGCCAGGTCGCCTTCCGGCACCATCGCGTGGACGGCGTCGGCGGCCATCTTGGGGTCGGCTTGCATGAGCCGGTTTGCCTGCGTCATGACCTTCACGAACTTGTGGACAACCTCCGGCCGGGTCACGATCATCTTGTCCGATGTGATGACACTCTGCGAGTAGCCGCTGAAGCCGGCACTGGACCAGGGGATGACGCGCATGGCCTTGCCGGCCTTGGCGAGAACGGCGCCGGTGATCGGGGCGGAGACGACCCAGTCGATGGCGCCGTCGATCTGGCCTGCTGCCAGCATCCCGGGGAGTGTGGCGGGATCGGCCTTGATGAGCTTCACGCTCGCAGGGTGGACGCCGTTGGCGCGCAGCACGAGCGGCCAAGGCAGGTTGGACGACGTGTAGGGCGAGGTGCCGATCGTCTTCCCGGCCACGTCCTTCAGCGACATGATCCCGCTGGTCGTGCCGGTGACCAGCGCGTCCGGCGCCTCGGAGAACAGCGGCATCACTGCCTTGACCGGGACCGGCCCCTCGGCGAGGGCGGCGAAGAACGCGTCGAGGCCGCTCTCGCCGAAGTCGGCTGCCCCGGTGGCGACCTTGGTGATGGTGTCGCCGGAGCCGCAGCCTGGCATGATCTTGACCTCGAGCCCCTCGGCCGCGAACAGCCCCTTGTGCACGCCGACATAGACCGGCGCCTTGTCGCCGCCGGGCAGCCAGCCGAGCTGGAAGGTGACCTGTTCCATCGCTGCCGCACGGCCGTGTCGCGTGGGTATCGATGCGGCGAATAGCGCGGAGCCTGCCGTCGCCAGCCCGTCCCGGCGGCCGATGCGAAAACGTGTCATCCCATCTCTCCCACGGTTTCGCCCATTTTGTACTCGTATGTCTGTTGCAGACGCCATTGCAGGAAGTCCGCCCCCGAGATCGGCTGGTATTTCGGGGGCTTGCCAGGCCCGGCGCAGCCGGGCAGGCATTCCACGAACGCGTCCGCGGTGGTGTCGAGGAAGAAGGCGATCGAGTAGCGCTCGCGCCCGCTGCGGTTGACGACGCGGTGTGGCGTGGACACGTAGATGTCGTTGGTCCAGCGCATCATGCAGTCGCCGATGTTGCAGACGAACGTGCCCGGGATGGGTGGTGCGGACACCCAGGCGCCGTCCCGCCGCTGCACCTCGAGGCCGCCCGCGTCGTCCTGGGCGAGGACGGTCACGGCGCCGTAGTCGGTGTGCGGCCCGGCGCCGTACTGGCCGCCGTCGAATACGCCGGGGTGGGGCGGGTAGTGCAGGACGCGTAACGTCGCGATCGGGTCGCCAACCAGCGGCTCGAAATACTCGGGGGGCAGGCCGAGATCGATCGCGAAACTGCGGTGCAGCCGCTCGCCCAGGGCCCGCACGGCGTCGTAATACTTCAGCAGCGCCGTCCGGAAGCCCGGCAGGTCGGGCCAAAGGTTCGGGCCGTAGAACGGCTTGCCAGCCAGGATGCCGGGGTCGTCGGGCGGCAACTCGCGGCCGATGTTGAAGGCCTCCTTGGCGTCACCGGGCCGAGCGGGGTCGAGACGCTCGCCCTCGATCGGCACGTAGCCGCGGTTGTGCTTGGAGTGGCTGTGCGCGACCCGCATCTTCTCGGCCTCCGGCAGCGCGAAGAACTCGGCCGCGGCAGCGTAGATGGCGTGCAGCTTCGCTTCGGGCACGCCGTGGTTGGCCACGTAGAAGAAACCCTGCTCGCGGCAGGCGCGGCCGATCTCGGCGGCGACGTGCCGCTCGCCCTCCGGCGTGCCAGCCAGCGAGGGGCCGAGGTCGATGACTGGTATGCCGTCCATCAATACACCTTTTCCTGAAGCAAGGTTTCACCTGCGGCTGCACGGAAGCCGAACAGGGCGCCATGCAAGAGCCGCGCTAGGGTCGCCGGCTGAGCAAGCTGGGGCGTGTGCCCGGTGGCGATCGAGAGCCGCCGGGCGCCGGGCACCAGGGCCTGCATGCGGCGTTGAAGGGCCGGAACGACGCTGCGGTCGTGCGCGGCCTCAACGTAGATGCGGGGCACGCGGCCGAACCGCCCCGGCGTGAGCGTCGGGACCAGCGCGCGCCCGGTCTCGCGCTGCGGGCGTAGCCGGCTGACGGCGTGTCGGGCGGCCGTGGGCGGGCAGTCATGCAGGAAGACATCAAGGGCCGCATGGGCCTGCACGGCGCTGAACTCGCGGTCTTCCGACCAGGTCAGGCGTGGTCCGATGCCCTTTGCCTCGGGATGCGCGTCGATCGCCTCGCAGACCAGGTCGGCGAAGCCGATGCCGCTCGGCAGCATCATCCCGGTGAGGTACGCCACGCAGACCACCCGGTCGGGGAACGCCTCCGCCAGTTGCGAGGCGACGACGCCTGCGCCGCTGTGCGCGACGACAATGGCCCGTCGCGGCATTGTGGCAGCGCAGTGGGCGACGTAGGTTTCGAGCGATGCGGGCCCAGGCGGCGCCCCGGGTTGGCCATTCTCCGGCAGGTCGATCGCGTGGCAGGTCCAGCCGAGCTCCGACAGCTCCGGAATCAGCGCGTCCCAGACCCACGCGCCCTGCCAGGCGCCATGGATCAGCAGAAGGTCGGGTGTCGCAGCCATTCGATCCTGCAGGTGCATCGATGGCAAGGCTATCGGCTTCCAAGCCGGACTTGAAAGAACAATGATCCGCATGGCCCGATGCCAAATCGGCATCACCCCATGACGGCCCTCTCGGCAGCCTCACGCTGTTGCAGCTCGGTCGCGGCGTATCGAATGAAAGCGTCCACGGCAACCGGAAGCGGCGCGTCGGCGCGGACATAAACACCCAGCTCGGTGAACACCGGGCCACGCGCGTGCAGCGGGACGTGCAGCAGCCGCCCCGAGGCGAGCTCGTCCTCGATGCCGATGCGAGACTGGAAGCAGATGCCAAGGCCGCGAAGCGCCAGGTTCTTCATTAACTCGATGGAGTGGGCCTCCACCATGGTCCGCAGCGGACGGCGGGCGTGCACGAACAAAGGTTGCAGCAGACCATGGATCGACAGCAGCGGGTCGCTCATGATCAACGGCACATCCATGCAGTCATCGACCGTCACCGTCCGCTGCCCGGCCAGGCAATGCCCGGGCACCATCACGGCGCCAATCCGGAACCGTCCCACCGCCAGCTGTCGCAGGCTAGGGTCCTGCGGCAGCGAGAATGCGATACCAACGTCGTAGTCACCCGTGGCGACCGCGCGCGCCACAGCGGAAGAGCCGGCGGTCATGACCCGAGTCCGAATCTGGGGATGGCCTCTTAGCATCTCGCCAAGCACGACGGGCAGGAAGTCGGCGCTCACGCCCTCGACCGCGGTGAGCAGCACGCGGCCAGTCTGCGCGCCTTTCAGCGCGGCCAGGTCCGACTGCACCCGCTCCGCGTCGCGCAACACGAGCGTCACGTGACGAGCCAGCATCTCTCCGGCGGCCGAAAGCTTGACCCCTCCTGGCACACGCTCGAACAGCGGCACGCCCAGCTCGGCTTCGAGCTTGAGGACCTGCCGGTTGACGGCGGAGGAGGCCACGTTAAGCAGTCGAGCGGCGCCGCAGATCGAACCCGCGTGCCGCACGGCGTCGAAATACTGGATTCCTGGCGCGTGGAAGCGCATGGCACCATCCTGTTCGCAGATACTCTCTAGTACCTCGTCACAGTGGTTTTGACGGTTTGAATTTGCTTCCTGGTTATTACGAAACCCATCAATTGATGTTGTTTGAATCGCTTTCGGGATACATTCCCCGCAGCTTGCTGCGCCCTTACGATGGGA
>CAXTXZ010000086.1:0-9183 GCA_964248015.1 uncultured Rhodopila sp.
TCCGAGGAACAGGCGCAGGTGATGCAAGCCCTCTGGGCGCAGCCGCACTTCAACTTCAAGGGCCGCTACCACACGATCGACAACGCCGGCATCAACCCGCGTCCGGCCGCCGGCAAAGTCCCCCTTTGGTACGGCGGCCACCACGAGCACACGCTGCCCCGCATCGCCAAATGGGGCGACGGCTGGATGCCCAACGCTTATCCCCCCGACCAGTCCGCCCTCGATGTCTTCGCCGAGCTTCGCCGCCTGACGGAAGCGCAGGGCCGCGACCCGGCTTCCGTGGGGATTGAGGTTTGGACATCCTGCGGCGCGGGCGACGAAGCCGACTGGCGACGGGAAGCGGCGTTCTGGAAGGCGGCCGGCGCAAGCCACCTCTGCCTGACCACGACGTTCAACCGCCGTCATCACCATCGCATCGCCGGCACAACCGTCGGCGACCATCTGGCGGCGGCGAAGCGCTACCGCGACGCCATCGGCGACATTCTTTAGGAAGAACGCATCATGCAATTAGGCGCGAACATGCCGATCTCGGACATCGGCGCCGGCCCATCCGAAATCCGCGACTACGCGCAAGCCGTGGAGGGCCTCGGCTTCGACTACCTGCAAGCCCCTGACCATGTCCTGGGCGTCAACCCCTCGGTGGACACCGGCCGGGGCAGGGTAGGGAGCAGCGAGACCCCGTACCACGACCCGTTCGTGCTGTTCAGCTTCCTCGCCGCCTGCACGAAGCGCCTCGGGTTCGCGCCCGGCGTGCTGATCCTGGCGCAGCGCCAGGCCGTGCTGGTGGCGAAACAGGCGGCCTGCCTCGACGTCCTGTCCAACGGCCGGCTTCGCCTTGGCGTCGGCGTCGGCTGGAACCAGGTCGAGTTCACCGGCCTGAACGAGGTCTTCTCCAACCGGGGCCGCCGCTCCGAGGAGCAGGTCCAGGTCATGCAGGCGCTGTGGTCGCAGCCGCACGTGAGCTTCAAGGGCCGCTACCACACGATCGACAATGCCGGCATCAACCCGCGTCCGCCGTCGGGCCGCATCCCCGTCTGGTTCGGCGGCCATGCCGAGGCGACATTGCAACGCACCGCCAAGTATGGCGACGGCTGGATGCCGCTGGCCTACCCGCCCGATGAAACCGCCCTTCAGGTGTTCGAAAAGCTGCGCGGCCTGACCAAGGCCGAGGGCCGCGACCCGGCAGCCGTGGGCCTGGAGGTTTGGCTCTCTCTCGGCTCAGGCGACGAGGCGGGTTGGCGCAAGGATTTCGCCTTCTGGAAGGCGGCGGGCGTGACCCACGTCACCGCGCACACGACCTACGCCAGCGGCCACCACAAGCGCATCGCCGGCCACGCCGCCGCCGACCACCTCGCGGCGATCACGCGGTTCAAGGAAGTGGTCGCCGACCTGTTATGAAGCAGGCCGCCGGGGGCCAAAAGGTCCGGAGGCGTAAATCTGTTGGGAGCACAAAGGACTATGGCGCGTCGCTGTCCCAGCCAGATTGTGACGCGCTATAAAGTCGCGAAGATTTCGCCCAGCCGGCGGATGGACCCCAGCGTCTTCTCCTGGTCCAGCCCCGGCCACTGGCAGCGCATGATGAAATGGTCCGAGCCGAGGCTTTCCTGGTATTTCAGGATCTCGTCCCTCACCGACTGCTTGTCGCCGATGATGAAGCGGTCGCGGGCGAAATCATCCAGGCTGGTGCCCTCCAGCGGGCTGGTCATCCCCCACGAGGCGTATGCCGCGTATTTGTAGGCCAGGGCCTCGCGGCATTCGTCTAGCGCCGTCTTGTGGCTGGCCCCAACATAGCATTCCCGCGCGATCGGGAACTCCAGCGGCGGCCGATCATACTTGGCAATGGCTGAGCGATAGGTGTTCATTTGCGGCGTGATCTCCTGGATGGAGGAGGCATTGGCGATCAGCCAGGCATCGCCGATCCGCGCCGCCCGCTTCACCGCCGAATCCACCAGCCCAGCGACATAGATGGGCACGCCGCCCGGACGCGCCGGCCTCACGCTGATGCCGGCGTCGCGGATGGTGAAGTATTTTCCTTCGTGCGTGATCCGCCCGCCCGCCCAAAGCTTGCGCATCAGCGCGACGCTTTCGGTGAACCGCCCGGCGCGTTCCGCGTGGGTGATGCCGAACGCCGTGAACTCCGGCTCGCGGTAACCGAGGCCAGCGCCCAGGATGTAGTTCCCGCCCGTCAGCACATCCAGCGTGGCGGCTTCCTCGGCCACGTGCATCGGGTTCAGCAGCGGCAGGATCAGGATGTTGGGGCCGATCGCCATGCCTTTCGCCTCGGCCGCGAGGAACGCCATCGCCGGCATGATCTGCAGCATCTGCATCGGCGCGGTCAGCCAGTGATGCGGGAACCACAGCGACTTGAACCCCGCATCCCGGGCGACGCGCACCTGCTCCAGCAGCGCCGGAACCTGCGCCGGAACGTTGAACCCTTCCGGATACTGCGTGTTGATGAACAACCCGACCCTCATGGCGCACCCTTCCTTCCCATTGTTGATCCTCCCATCAGCCGATCACTACGCCGGGCTCAGGAATCGGCTCGATGCGTCCAAGGACCACTATGTAGGAGAAGATGCCAACCAGCAGCACGACGCCCGCCACCAGGAACGCGCCGGCGAAAGACTGGGTCACTCCGACGATGAAGCCGGTGATCACCGGCGCCGCCACGCCCATCAGGTTGTTGGTGAAGTTGACGATGCCCCCGATCGTGCCGGTGCCGCCCCGTGGCGCGATCAGCGACACGATGGACGAACCCACCGGCGCCGCCGCCGACAGGCCGGTCAGCGCGATGGTGATCCACGTGATGGCCCAGGCCGGATCGGTGGTGGTGACGGCGCCGAACACCGTCAGTCCCAGCAGCATGCCGCCCACCAGGACCGCCTTGCGCACCTTCGTCTCATCAAAGCCGCGCGCGATCAGGTGATCCACCAGGAAGCCGCCGATCAGCAGGTCCGAGAGGCTCGCGAATATCCAAGGGATGGTCGCATAGCCCGCCGATTTGAGGATGCTCATGTGCAGCGTCTGCACCAGGTAGCCGGGCAGCCAGGTCAGGAACAGGTAGAACGAGTAGCCATAAGCCGAGAAACCGATGGTCAGCCCCCAGACCTTCCGGTTCCGCAGCAGGTACCCCAGCATCGCGCTGTTGCCGCCGGCGGGAACGCCCTCGGGGGTCGCTCCGCCCTCAAGGATGTAGTCATGCTCTGCCTTCGTCAGCCGCCTGTCTTCGCTCGGGTCGCGATACAGCGCCCAGTAAGCCAGCAAGTAAGCCATGCTCAGGACAGCGGTGATGCCGAAGCCCCAGCGCCAGCCAAGGTTGACAATGGCGAAGGCAACAAGCGGAACGCCGATGACGTTTGAAAACTTCGCGGCCGAATCGAAGATCGCGGTCGAACGGGCCCGTTCATTCCGCGGGAACCAGTAGCCGGTGGCCTTCTGGCTCGCCGGGAAGGCAGGCGCCTCGGCGACGCCCAGAAGCACCCGCGCGGCGAAGATGGCGGCGAAACCACTGGAAATGGCGGTGACGGCGGATGCCACGGCCCAAAGGAACGCGCTCCCCCGACCGACGCGTGTCACGCCGAACCGGTCGAGGACCATGCCTCCTGGCACCTGCAAAAGCGAGTAGGACCAGAAGAACGCGCTGAACAGCAGGCCAAGTTCCTCGGGCGAAAGATTGAAGTCCTTCTGCAACTGCGGAGCCGCGACCGAAAGATTGATCCGGTCGATGTAGTTGATCAGCACGCCGACGCCGAGAAGCACGCCAATGGCCCAGCGTCGTCCAGGAATCCGCCGTGTGTCCAGCGCCATGTCAGCATCCCCCGATCAATGCTTTTCCTGGGCCTTCCATGGCCCGGTCCCAACGCTTGCATGCTCAGGCGGCGGGCTGAATCAGTATAGGGCCAGCCTTGAACACCTGCCAGCGGTGGGCCACATTCCTGGCCATGGAACAACGTCGTCCGCCTGAGCTGGACATGACCCTGAACGGCGAGTTCGTCCCGCCGCCAAGGGTGCCCATCGGTTCCCGCATCTTGCTGTGGGCCATCATCATCGCGGTCATCGGCGGAGCGTTGTCGCTCGCCGCTTTCGCCTTGTGGCTGGCGCTGCTCATCCTGCCCGTCGCGCTCGCCGCGGGCGTCATCGCCTGGGGCCTCTACCGCTTCCAGGTCTGGCGCGCGGGAAAGTCACTCGGCGGCCAGCGGAACCTCTGGCGCTCGTAATCCGGCCTCGCGCGCCAGCAACGTATAGGAGCGCCGGCGCGCCTCCGGATCATGCAGGGTCGTCAGGATCGCCATTTCCTCCACCCCGTGTTCCGCCGCCAGCGCCCGCAGCTTCCCCATCACCACATCCGGCGTGCCTTGGAAAGACCGTGCCCGCATGCGTTCAATGCGTGCCATTTCACCCTCGAAATATGAGTGCGCCGCGGCTTCCTCCGGCGAGGGCAGCGCCGTGTAGATGCCCCGGTCCCGACTCAGCCGCCACATCTCCCGCGAGCGGAACAGCGTGGCCGCTTCCTCCTGCGTCTCCGCCGCCATCGCCCACACGCACAGCGCCGCATGCGCCCGAGGATGCGCCGCGCTCGGCCGATACCCTTGCCGGTAAACGCTGAGCGCCTGCTCGACGCCGCGCCCGTCGGTGATGAAATGCGCGAAACAGAACGGCAGCCCGAAATACGCCGCGACCTGCGCCCCGTAGTCCGAGCTTCCCAGAATCCAAACCTCCGGCGTCGTCGGCCCCGCCGGCTGCGCCCGGATGTCGCGGAACGGGTGTCCCTCCACCAGCTTTTCCCCCGACAGCCAGGCGAGCAGGTCGCGCACGTCCGCCGGGAACTGATCGGCCGCCGTTTCCGCCCGTGGGTTCAGCGCGTACGCGGTCCGCCCGTCCGATCCGGGCGCGCGTCCAAGTCCCAGGTCGATGCGCCCCGGCGCGATCGCGTCCAGCACGCGGAATTGCTCCGCCACCTTCAGCGCCGCGTAGTGCGGCAGCATCACGCCGGCCGATCCCACCCGAATGCGCCGCGTCGTCGCCGCGATGGCCGCGATCAGAATCTCCGGCGCGGTTCCCGCCTGGCTGTCCGAGTTGTGGTGTTCCGCGCACCAGTACCGGTGGTAGCCCAGCGCCTCGCAATGCTGCGCCAGCCGGATGCTTTCACGGATCGACGTGTCAGGCGACCGTCCGGTGACAACCGTGGACTGATCCAGCACCGAAAGCCGTAACATGCGCCGCTCCTTCAACAAAAGCTCAGAAATTGGCATGCCCGAAAAGCGTGTCCAGCACCGCGAACAGCAGGCCGCCGATCAGGAACCCCACAATGGTCCCGTTCATGCGGATATATTGCAAGTCCCGGCCGACGCGCAGTTCAAGCCGGTCGGTGATCGTCGCCGTGTCCCAGTTCGCCACGACCTGCCCGATGAACTCGGCGATCCGCACCTGGGCGCTCGGCAGCAGCGACCGCACGATCGCCTCGGCCGCTGTTTGCAGCCGCGCCCGAGCCGCCGGATCGGCTTCCAGCACGCCCCCAAGGTTCGCCAGGGCGTTTTCAACAAAGGCGACGGTGCGCCCGTCAGGCCGGGCGAGGTCGGTTTCCAAGGCAGCGCGCAGGCGCGCCCAGAGATCCCACAACCAGGCCTGGATCGTGTCGTGCGCGACGACACGGCGAATGGCCAGGCCGATTTCGGCCGCTCGCGCGGGCTCGGTTTCCATGCGGGCGATCTCGCGCCGCACCCATTCGTCGAAAGCGGCTCGCATGTCGGAACCGTCGGGACTCATTTTGTCCAGCTCGCTGTTGATCAGGGCCAGCACGCGGCGGGCCACCGACGCGCCCACGGCCCAGCCCACGAGCCGGCCACCCTGCTCGCGCACCCGTTCCTCGATCGCCGCCCGCACCGCTTCCTCGCGGCTGGCCATCGTTGCCTTGAGCTGCGCCAGGATGAAGCCGAAGACTTCCTGATGCCGTCCGCCTTCCACCATGTTGTGCAGCGCGCGCGCGACAACCTGCCCAGAGGCCGCTCCGCCCATCATGCGCGGCACGACCCGTGCCAGGACCCGCCTTGCCCGGCCGTCCTCGACGGTGCTGAGCAGCTTGGGCAGCATGCCCGCCAGCGCCTCGGCCGCCGGTCGCGCCGCCACGGGATCGACCAGGAACCGGCGCAGGATCAGCGGCAGGTCCAGCGTCGCCAGCACGGCCGACACCTCGGTGCCGGTGAACACATGGTTGGCAACGAAACGGCCCAGCGCCTGGCCCAGGCGGGTGCGCTGGTTGGGGATGATGGCGGTATGGGGAATGGGTATGCCAAGAGGATGGCGGAACAGCGCCGTCACCGCGAACCAGTCGGCGATGCCGCCGACGAAGCCAGCCCTGGCGGCGGCTTGCAGCAGCCCGCTCCACCAGTTCTGCGGCATGAAATAGCTGGCCAGCGTCAGCGCCGCCATCAGCAAAAGCAGGCTGGACGCGAACAGGCGGTGCCGGCGCAGGGACCGCCGAGCGAGAAGGTCGATATCGGGTTCGGTCATCGGCGTGTGTTTAGGCGCGAAGCGGGCCTTCCGTCCAACGGGGCGTAATGTTATACAGTAACGATGATAGACCCGCTCTCCCCCACTTCGGGCGCGCCGGCCCGGCTTGTCCTGGCGGCCACCGTGCTCGCCTTGGTGTGGCTTGCCGTGGCATGGGCGCTGTGAGGTCGGTCACGCTCCATCAGGTCGAGCTGCGGCATGGCGCTCAGGTCGTCGTCACCGGCCTTTCAGGAGTCCTTGATCCAACAGGCATGGTCGCGCTGACCGGCCCGAACGGAGCGGGCAAGACCACGCTGCTGCGCGCCCTGGCCGGGCTGCATCCCCTCGCCGCCGGCCACATCGACCGGGGCGGGATGGCCCCCGGCGACATCGCGCTCCTGGCGCAGGGCAGCCTGCTGGACCGCTCCTTTCCCATCACCTGCCTCGACGTCGTCGCATTGGCGGCAACCAGGCTCGGCCCGTTCCAGGCCGTGGGCGGCCATCGCATCCGGGCCGCGCGGGCGGCGCTGGAGCGTGTCGGCCTGCACGGGTTCGAGGGCCGCCAGATCCGCGCCCTGTCCGCCGGCCAGTTCCAGCGCGTGCTGTTCGCCCGCGCCATCCTCCAGGATGCCGCCCTGATCCTGCTGGACGAGCCTTTCACCGCCGTCGATGCCGCGACCACCCGCCTCCTGCTCTCCGTCATCGAGGAATGGCACGCCCAGGGCCGCGTCGTTGTCGCCGTGCTGCACGACATGGACCTGGTGCGGCGGCATTTCGCCCGCACCCTGACGTTGGGCGGGCAACAAGGCGTTTGGAACGCACTGCCGCCGCCGGACCTTAAAGCCGCCTGATGTGGGATGTTCTCCTGGACCCATTTGCGCTGGGCTTCATGCGGCGGGCCTTGGCGGGATGCTTCGCGCTGTCGGTGGCCGCTCCGCCCTTGGGCGTCTTCCTCGTGCTGCGCCGCATGAGCCTCATGAGCGACGTCCTGCAACACGGCGTGCTGCCGGGCATCGCGGTCGGCGCGATCCTTGCCGGTCTGTCCGTCTGGGCGATGGGCCTCGGCGGCCTCGTCGCCGGGCTTGCCGTCGCTGTCATCGCCGGATGGCTGGCGCGCCGCACCGGCGGCAAGGAGGACAGCCAGCTCGCCGGGATGTACCTGCTGGCCCTGGCGGCCGGCGTGGCGTTGATTTCCGCGCGGCGCAGCATCGACCTGACGCATCTGCTGTTCGGCAACGTGCTGGCGGTGGATGACGGGGCGCTGCTGGGGATGGCCGGAGTGGCCACGGTGACGCTGCCGGCCCTGGCCCTTATCTGGCGCCCCCTTGTCCTGGAAAGCTTCGATCCCGGCTTCATGGCGGCCACATCCGGCAAGGGCGGCGTCTGGCACCTGATCTTCCTGATGCTGGTCGTGCTGTGCGTCGTTTCCGGCTTCGTGGCGCTTGGCACGCTGATGTCGGTGGGCCTGATGATGCTGCCGGCGATCGCCGCCCGGCATTGGTCCGAATCCCTCGCGGGCCAAGTCCGCGTGGCTGTCGCCCTGGCCTGCTTGTCCTCCTTCGGCGGCCTCGTCCTGTCCTATAACCTCGATATTCCGGCTGGCCCCGCCATCGTGCTCACGGCGGGCGGCCTCTGGCTGCTCAGCCTCGTCACCGGGCCGCGCGGCAGCCTGTGGCGGCAAGCGTTGCCCAGCGCCTAATCTCGCCATTTTTGTCGAGCAATAACCTGGCCACACGAAGGAGCGGCCATGGACTGGTTTCGTCGCAAAGTGTTCGTCACCGGAGGCGCGGGCTTTCTCGGCTCCAACCTTTGCCACGCCCTGGCGCAACGCGGCGCGCGCGTGGTCGCGCTGGACGGCTTCCTGTTCGGAGGTGGCGCCAACACGCGCAACCTAGACGGCGCGGACGTCGATTTCGTCCGAGGCGACATCCGCGACATCGACCTGCGCCCGCTGGCCGAGGGCGCGGCCGTCATCTTCAACCTGGCCGCGCAGACCAGCCACATGGGCGGCCAGGCCGATCCATTGGCGGACATCGCGGTGAACGCCGTGGCGCAGGTCCGGCTGATCCAGGCCGCTCGTGAAGCCGCGCCGGACGCGGTCGTCGTGCATGCCTCCACCCGCCAGTTCTACGGCCGCGTGGAAAAGCTGCCGGTTGACGAAAACCAGCCGGTCGCCCCGCCCGACGCCAACGGCGTGTCGAAGTTCGCCGGGGAGCAGTACTGGATGCTGGAGCATCGCGTTCGCAAGCGCCCGGTCGTCTCGCTGCGCCTGACCAACTGCTATGGCCCGCGCCTGCGCATCCGCGACGCCCGCCAGACCTTCCTCGGCATCTGGATACGCTGCGTGCTGGAAAACCGGCCGTTCGAGGTTTGGGGCGGCGAGCAGTTGCGCGACATGGCCTATGTGGACGACGTGACCAGCGCCTTCATCAAGGCGGCCGAACAGCCCGCCTGCCATGGCCGTATCTTCAACATCGGCGGCTCGCCTCCGGCCTCGCTGCATGCGCTGGCGGACATGATCGTGCGGCTGTCCGGCGGCGGACGCTACGTCACCAAGGAATTCCCGGCCGACCGCGCGCAAATCGACATCGGCAGCTACCACGCCGACGACAGCGCCTTCCGCGCCGCCTCCGGCTGGGCGCCGGAAACCGGGCTGGAGGACGGCATCGCCCGCACGCTCGACTGGTACAGAGA
>CAXTXZ010000086.1:9193-10119 GCA_964248015.1 uncultured Rhodopila sp.
GGCCAATCCGGGCGCGGGCTACCGCGCGCTCAAGGGTGAGATCAATGACGCGGTCGCCCGCGCGTTGTCGTCCGGCGGGTATGTCCTCGGCAACGAGGTACGCTCCTTCGAAGCCGAGTTCGCCGCCTGGCTGGGCGTTCCCGCCGTGGTCAGCTGCGGCAACGGCACCGACGCGATCGCCCTGGCGCTGCGCGGCCTGGGCATCGGGCGCGGCAGCACGGTTGTCACCGTGTCCCACACCGCCGTCGCGACCGTCGCGGCGATCGAGATGGCCGGCGCGACGCCCCTGCTGATCGACATCGACCCGGTCCACTACACCATGGACCCAGCGGCGCTGCGAAGCGCCCTGGAAAACCCGCCACCCGGCATGCCGCCGATCCGCGCCGTGATTCCCGTGCATCTCTATGGACAACCGGCCGACCTGGACCGCATCGTTCCGCTCTGCCGCGAACACGGCATCGCCCTGATCGAGGACTGCGCCCAGGCCCACGGCGCAAGACTGCACGGCCAGCGCGTCGGCACATTCGGCGACGCCGCCGCCTTCAGCTTCTACCCGACGAAAAACCTGGGCGCGCTTGGCGATGGTGGGGCCGTCGCCGTCTCCGACCCCGCGTTGGCCGCCCGCATCGCCGCCCTTCGCCAATACGGCTGGCGGCAGCATTACATCAGCGACGAGGTCGGCGTGAACAGCCGGCTCGACGAAGTCCAGGCAGCGATCCTGCGCGCTAAGCTGCCGCACCTCGACAGGCAGAACGCGCGCCGTCAGGCCATTGCGGCAGCCTATTCCGCCGCCCTTCCCAGGCGCCTGGCCGCGCCGCGACAGCGCGCCGATGCAACCCATGCTTTCCACCTGTATGTCGTGCGAACCGACCAGCGGGACGCCATCCAGGCCGACCTGCGCGGCTTGGGCGTGGCCACCGGCATAC
>CAXTXZ010000087.1:0-10109 GCA_964248015.1 uncultured Rhodopila sp.
GCCCAGGCGCAGCAAGCCTTGCTCGTCAGCATGATCCTGGAAGGCGTGTTCGAGGCCGTGCCCAACCTGCGCGTCGTCCTGGTCGAGGGCGGCCTCGCCTGGGCCGCCGCCCTCGGCTGGCGCATGGACCGCCAGTGGGCCAAGCTCAAGCGCGAGCTGCCGCACCTGAAGCGCGCGCCGTCCGAATACATCCGCAGCAACGTCTGGTTCACCACGCAGCCCGTCGAGGAACCCGAGCCGCGCCATCAACTGGCCGAGGCGTTAGACTGGATCGGCTGGGACCGCATCCTGTTCGCGACCGACTACCCGCACTGGGACTACGACGACCCGGCGCACGCCCTGCCCCTGAAGCTGACCGAGGCGCAGCGCCAAGCGGTGTTCCTCGACAACGCCAAGGCAGTCTACCGGCCTGCCTGACACACAGGACAGCAGTGGCGTCATCACGACGATGGCGTCACGCCTGATCCGGGAAGCTGAACCCAACAAGCGCCAGCACCAGGGCCGCTGCCCATCCCAGGTAGATCGCGATCAACAAATCTCGTGGTTGGAAACGCCGGGCAAGCCACCAACCGGGCAGCACGCCCAGCAGCAAGGCTGCGCAGGTCGGCAGAACGCCGAATGCGTCGCTTGCGTACAGCGCCATCACGAACCCGACGACCAACGCGACGAACACCGGCGGAATGCACGCCAGCAGCAGCATCTCGTGACGCATCATGCCGCTCGCGGCGGTCACGAAGCTGAACAGGAACAGCGTCGATAAATACGTCAGCGCTTCAAGCACGGCCAAGTCATCGTCAGCTTCCGACCTTCAGCGTCGATACCAGGCCACGCAGGCAGGCTAGCAGCGACAGCGCTGTGATCCGTCCGGTCTTCGGGTTTTCCGCGCTCGGGACATTCTCGATTGTCATGGTGAAGCGCGCGGCTTCAGCCTCGACGCGGATCGTGTGGATGTTGCGCGTGACGCCGGGATCAGCCCAGATCCGCACCTGCGTCCGCACCGGCCCTATGCCGGCCAGGGCAAGGGCCGCCGCGACGTTCACATTGGCTGGGAACCCCGCCGCCGCGTCCAGCGCGTTGCCTTCGAACACGAGCAGCGGCCTGTCTATGTCCAGGACATCGATGCCGTTCTGCTCCAGGTACGGCGCGCCCGCCAACCCGAGCGGCGGCTTGCGGGTTTCCAGGGCGATGCTTTCCACCGGGCCTTCCGCCGCCGCGCGGACCGCGTCGAGGCCAAGCAAGGCCCCAGTGGGAATGACAATGCGCGCGCCCGTGTGCTGCGCCAGCTTGGCGAGATGGATACGCGGCAACAACGCGCCGACGGACGCCGGGACGAAGATCCGCCCGGCCTCCAGCGCCGGCAGCGCGATCCGCTCGAACAGCGTGGCGGGCGCCGCTTCCACGACGATGTCCGCCTCGGCCAGTTCAGGGAACTCCACAAGGCGGGGCGGCAGGCGGAAACCCGCAAGCCTTGCCCGCGCCTTGACCCGGTCGCGGCAAACGACGCTGACGAGGCGCAGCCCCTCCACGCCCTGATCCAGCGCCCGCGCCAGGGGAAGGCCGATAGCCCCAAGGCCCGCGATCGCGACGGTCTTGCTCATACCCGATCCTTTCGCTGACCAGCCCTTCAAAGGCTCCCAGTCCTTGCCACAACTTCACGCGCCCGAACCAGTTCCTCCGGCGTATTGACATTCGCGAACGGATCGGCCGTCCGCATGGGAAAATCCAGGACGCGCATGCCAATCTCCGACGCGAAATCCCTCGCCCGGCGCGAGTCCGGCGTCCGCAGGAATGTCGTTAGCCTTTCAGAACACGATATCGGCCAAAGCGCAACAAGATGGTGCGTTTGCCCGCCGCTGCGCACGGTGCGCGGGGGCGGCGACAGCATGGCCGCCAGGCCGCGCGGCAGGAACGGCGTGTCGCCCGGCGCCGTCAGCAGCGCCGTCATGCCCAGGGCCGCCGCCCATTGCAGCCCCGCCAGGACGCCGGCAAGCGGCCCCTGCCCCTGGAAGGCGCCGTCGGGCAGGACAGGCAGCCCAAAAGCGGCGAAGCGGCGCGGGTCGCCGTTGGCGCTGATGGCCGTGTTCGGGATGTCCAGCGCCTCGATCACCGCGGCCAGCATGGTCCGCCGGCCAACAGGCAGCAATGGCTTGTCGCCCCCCCCCATGCGCCGAGCCTCGCCCCCTGCCAGGACCAGGGCGGCGATACGCTCCGGCAAGGAGGGGCCTGCTGGTGAAAGGGCGTCCAAGGCGCTCACGGAACCTGAAACCAAGGGCCGCGGCACGTCGGCAGCCATGAAGGGCCATCATCCGCCGCTTTCACGCGACGACTCCAGAGCGGGATGGGGCGAGCGATGGGGCTCGAACCCACGGCATCCAAGACCACAACCTGGCGCTCTACCAACTGAGCTACGCCCGCCATCCAGGGGGCGCGGTGTAGGCCGGTTGACACAGGCCCGTCAAGATTGCCCGCCGAAATTCACGCGCCGGGGATCTTCCGTCAGCTCGCGAGGCCGATCCTCCGCCGGGACCGTTAAACCCCCGGTTGCCGAAATGACGAGGCTCCGCCGCCGCAGGCTCCCGGGCCGCATCCGACGGCTGGGCGAAGGGATATCACTGCGCAGGTGAAACTGCTTGCCGATGCCTGGCTTCATGGGCATTTTCCACGTTCATGAGCGTCTCGAACGTAACGCAGAAATCCGTCCAGGCCCAGGCGCCGAACAGTTCCGACAGCGGGACTCAAGGCACGCCTGCCGCCAGCCCGCAGATGTCGGGCGGGGAAACCGTCGAGCAGGCCCTGGTCCGGGCGCAAGCCGCCGCCCAGAACAAGCGCTTGAACGAGGCCAACGGCATTTGCGCCGATGTCCTTGCCCTGGTTCCCAACCAGCCGGCGGCCCTGGCGCTTCAGGGCATCCTGGCCGCCCTGGCCGGAGACCCGGAGAAAGGCGTCGTCCTGCTGCGCAAGGCGGTCCGGCTTCGGCCCGGCAACGCCTCGTGGCACGCCCATCTCAGTTCGCTGTGCCGGGCGACGTACAACATGGAGGAAGCCTTGGCCGCCGGCCAGGAATCCATCCGGCTGGACGGCTCCAACCCCGAACACCTGGTCAACCTGTCGCTGATCTTCGCGGACGTGGACGACCGGGAGCGCGCGCTGGCCTGCCTGCTGCGCGCCCTTGGCCTCAAGCACGACCACGCGGACGGCCATCTGGCGCTGGCGCAGAACCTGTTGGCGATGGGCGATTTCGATGCCGGATGGATGGAGTACGAATGGCGCAACCTGACGGAAGCCGGCAAGGCCACCATGCCGGCGATGACGTCGGCGCCCTGGAACGGCATGAGGATGCCCCAAGGCAAGCTGCTGCTGGTGGGCGACCAGGGCTACGGCGACACTATCCAGTTCGCCCGCTACATTCCCATGGCCGCGGCGCGTTGCCAGGAACTGATCCTGGGTTGCAGCGGCGAGATGGCGCCGTTGCTGGAAAACATCCCCGGCGTGTCCCGCTACTGCAACCGCTGGAACGACGTGCCCGGCCATGCGGCGCATTGCCGCCTGTCCAGCCTGCCCTTCCTGTTTCGCACCACGCTGGACACGATCCCGGCGCAGGTTCCGTATCTCAGCGCCAAGCCCGCTCGTATCGCGCACTGGCGCGACAGGCTGAACGCCACGTTGCCCTCCGGGACCAGGCGCATCGGCCTGGCTTGGACCGGGCGTCCGACGCATCCGAACGATCGCCGCCGGTCGATGGCGCTGGCGCAGTTCGCGACGCTGGCGGACGCCGGCCCCGCCGCCTTTGTCTCCCTGCAAAAACCGATGCCGCCGCGTGACCTTGAGGCCCTGGCGCGCTTCCCCGGCATGACCGACCTTTCCAACGACCTGGCCGACTTCGGCGAAACCGCCGCCGTGATCGAGAACCTCGATCTCGTCGTCACCGTGGACACCTCCATGGGCCATCTCACCGGCGCGCTTGGCCGCCCCGTCTGGATACTGATACCGAAGGCCGCCGACTGGCGCTGGATGCTGGAGCGCGAGGACAGCCCCTGGTACCCCACGGCCCGTTTGTTCCGGCAGCAAAAGCCGGGCGCGTGGGACGAAACGTTGGCCCGCCTGCGGGCTGCCCTGGCCAAGCATCTTGGCGAAGGCGTCGCGCCCGTGGCGCGTCGGGCGTTCACCTGAGCCGGCGCAAGAACCGGGATGCGCCAGCGCCCGAAAGCGCTAGGATGCCGCCATGCATCCTGTTCCTGACAGCCAGGCACTCGCCCAGGGCCTCAACGCCGAAGGTTATGCGACAGCGCCGCTTCTGGCCGCGGAAGCGTGCCAGGAACTGGCCGAGCTGTACGACCAGGCAGGCCTGTTCCGCAAACGGATCGTCATGGAGCATCGCGCCTACGGGAAGGGCGAGTACCAATACTTCGCCTATCCCCTGCCGCCCGCGATAGCCACGTTGCGAGCGACGCTCTACGCGCCGCTGGCCGAGGTCGCCAACGCGTGGCGGCGGACACTGGGCGAACCCGGAACGTTCCCGGCAACCCTGGAAGAGTACCTGGGGCAATGCCACGCCGCCGGCCAGGCCCGCCCAACGCCCCTGTTGCTGCGCTATGGCCCCGGCGGGTTCAACTGCCTGCACCAGGACCTGTATGGCGAACTGGTCTTCCCGCTTCAGGCGACGATCCTCCTGAGCGCGCCCAGCCAGGACTTCACCGGAGGCGAGTTCATCCTGGTCGAGCAGCGGCCCCGCGCCCAATCCCGCCCAGCCGTGGTCACGCTGCGCCAGGGGGAGGCGGTCATCTTCCCAGTGCATCATCGCCCCGGCCTCGGCACCCGTGGCCCCTACCGCCTGACCATGCGCCACGGCGTGAGCCGCATCCACTCCGGCCGGCGGCACACCTTGGGGATCATCTTCCACGACGCGGCGTAGACCGTTGTCGCCCTGACTGTGGCAGCGATGCCGGCCTGGCTTTTGGACCAGCGATCCACGCCCTGACTTCCAGTCAGGACAATCGCGGCCCAGCGTCACGCCGCCGCCCGCGCATCCTCCTGGATCATGTCGGCGGCCTTCTCGGCGATCATGATGGTGGGCGCGTTGGTGTTGCCCGCCACGATCACCGGCATGACGGAGGCATCGACCACCCGAAGCCCCGGAACGCCGTGCACCCGCAGCCTCGGGTCCACGACGGCCATCGGCCCGTGCCCCATGCCGCAACTGCCGACCGGATGCAGGTTCGACACGCCGCGCTGGCGCACGTCCGCCGCGATCTCCTCGTCCGTGCGGGTGGCGACGCCGGGCGAGGTTTCCTCCACGACCAGTTGCTGCAACGCCTGCTGGCGGGCGATGCCGCGGGCGATCCGCACGCCGGCGATCATCACCCGCATGTCGTTCTCGGTCCGCAGGAAGTTGAACTGGATCTTCGGCGGGGCCAGCGGGTCGTTGCCGCGCAGCCGCACGGTGCCCCGGCAGTCCGGCGACAGATGCACCGGGCTGATCGAGATGCCGGGAAACGGATGCGAGATGATGCCCTTGGCGTTCCGGTCGATCGTGCTCCAGCACGAGATGTTCATCTGCAGGTCAGGGCGTTCCAGGCGCTTGTCGCTGCGCACCAGCGCGCCGACATACATGCCGTTGCCCGACATCGGCCCGGCGCGGAGCAGGACATACTGCGCCCCCGCCGCCAGCCGGCGCGGCAGGCTGTGCTGCAACGCGTTCAGCGACAGGTTCCGGGAAATGCGATAGGTGCAGAACGTGTTGAAATGGTCTTGCAGGTTCGACCCTACGCCGGGCATGTCGCGCACCACGGGCACGCCCATTTCCTGCAGGTGATCGGCTGGCCCAAGCCCCGACACCAGCAGCAACTGCGGCGAACCGTAGGCCCCGCCCGAGACGATCACCTCTCGCCCCGCATGCGCCACTTCCGAGCCTTGTGGCGTGCGGAACTCAACCCCGGTGGCACGTCCGTCGGTAAACAGTAGCCTGGTCGCATGCGCGCGGGTCTTGATGGTCAGGTTCGGGCGCTTCCTCGCCATCTTCAGGTAGGCCGCCGCCGTGCTCCAACGCCGCTTGTCCTTGGTCGTCGTCTGGTAATAGCCGCAACCCTCCTGCCGGGCGCCGTTGAAATCCGGGTTGTACGGTATGCCGGCCTGCTTGCAGGCTTCGAGCAGGGCCTTGGCGATCTCCCACTCGTATGGCTGGTTGGATACCCGCAACGGCCCGCCGGAACCGTGGTACGGGTCCGCGCCGCGCTCGTTGTCCTCGGCCTTGCGGAAATACGGCAGCACCGAGTCGTAGTCCCAGCCTTCGTTGCCAAGCTGCCGCCACTGGTCGTAATCCGCCGCGTTGCCGCGCATGTAGATCATGCCGTTGATCGAGCTTGTGCCGCCCAGCACCTTGCCGCGCGGCTGGTACATGGTGCGGCCGTTCAGCTCGGCTTCCGGCTCGCTCTCGAACTTCCAGTTGATCCTGGCATCGACGAAGGTCTTGGCGTAGCCCATGGGGATGTGAATCCACGGGTTGCTGTCGTTCCCGCCGGCCTCCAGCAGCAGGATCTTGTACCGGCCTGATTCCGAAAGCCGGGCGGCCAGCACGCAGCCAGCCGACCCAGCCCCGGTTATGATGAAGTCATAGGTGTCCACGAAGCGCTTCCCTCCCGTTCAGGAGAGCATCGCGCGGAAGGGTTGCCTTGGCAAACGGCGATCCGGTTCAGCGCCTAGCGGAACGTGTAGACATCCAGGGCATTGTCCCGGAAAAGCATGCGCTTCTCGTCCTCGGACATCTGGAACTTGAACGCGAGGTGCGGGTCGTCGAAGTCCCAGTGCGGATAGTCGCTGGAATACACCATCCGGTCCCAGCCGATCCATTCGAACACCTGGCGCAGGTCGTCCGGGTGCTCCGGCTCCTCCACCGGCTGCGTCGCGAACCACAGGTTGGTCCTCATGTACTCGGAGGGCTTGCGCTTCAGCGGCGCTTCGTCCCGCATCTTCTCCCAATGCGCGTCCAGCCGCCACCCGAGCTGCGGCGCCCAGGCGAAGCCGCCCTCGATCAGCACCACCTTCAGCTTCGGGAAGGCGTCGAACACGCCCTCCAGGATCAGGCTCGCCGCCTGGTTCTGCATGGAGTGAACCAGCACATGGTGGTCCTCCAGGTAGAATTGCGGCCATCCGCCGGCGGAGGGCGCGCTGTTCTGCGTCCCGCCGATATGCAAGCCGATGGACAGCCCATTTGCCTGGGCCGCGGCGAAGATCGGCCAGTAGCGCCGCCGCCCCAACGGTTCCGACGTCTTCGACCCCAACTGGATCTGCGCGAACCGCCAGTCCCCCGCCCGCTTCTCGATCTCCCTCACCGACGCGTCCGGATCGTCCTGCGGCACCAGGATGGAGGCGCGCAGCCGTGGCTCCGGATCGACGAACTCGTGCGCCTGCCAGTCGTTCATCGCGCCGCACAGCGCCGCCGCCTCATCCAGGTTGCGCGAGGTGTTGCCGCCCAGCAGGGGCTCCAGCACGCCATGGGCGATGTTGTAAGGCTCCAGCAACTGGTCGCGGATGAAGCCGACATCCGACCCTGGCAAGCCGCCGTTCGGCGGCCAGGAATCCCGCCGCGAGGTGTTCGGGGAAAACCGGGGATAGGTCCCGCGGTCGGCGTACGGCCCGCAGTTGAACTTGCCGTATTCCGCCAGATGCTTGCGCCAGCGCTCCGACAGGTAGGCGTTCAACGCGCCCGCCTTCGGGTACGGGTGGATGTCGCAGTCGATGATGCCCAACCGGCTGTCGGCGGAGCGGGCCAGCATGTCGACGGGCGCGTTCATTGCACTGTCTCCTTCAGGCGTGCGTAGGTTTCCAACGGATTGTCCAGTCGCATCCGGCGTTGCAGGTCCGATGATAGGCCAGGCGGCACGATGGCATCACCCTCGAACTGCCAGTGCGGGTAGTCGGAGGCGAACAGCAGCATGTGGTCGGCGTCGATCTGCTCGACGATGCGCTCGACCGCCGCGCGGTCGGGCGCGTCGAATGGCTGGATCGTCAGGCGGAAGTTGTCGCGGATGATGTCCGCCGGGGAGCGGTTGACCCACGGCGCCTCGGCCCGCACGCCGCGCCACGTCTTGACCGCGCGCCAGAGGAAGCCGGGCAGCCAGGTGACGCCGGATTCGATCAGCACGAACTTCAGGTCGGGGAACCTGTTGAACACGCCGTTGGACATCAGGCTGAGCACCTGGTCCTCGAACGTTTGGGACTGCGCCACGTAGTCGTGCAGGTAATGCGACGGCCAGCCGGTCGAGGTGGGAGCATAGCGGTACAGGCTGCCCGCATGAATGCCGATTGGCAGGCCATGCCGGGCGGCGGCCTCGTAAACCGGCCAGTAGTAGGAGCGGCCGAGCATCATTTCGCAGGCGACAGGCAGCAGGATCTGCACGAAGCGCTGGTCGCTGGCGCACCGCTCGATTTCCTCAACCGCCAGCAGCGGGGCCTGGGCGGGCACAATGATCGACGCCCGCAACCTGGGCTCCTTGTCCAGCCAGTGCTGCCTGATCCAGTCGTTGACGGCGGAGCAGATCGCCGCGCCCATGCTCTCGCTGACGGCGACCTGGCCGCCGGTCAGCGGGTTGCAGATGGCGACGCCGATCCCGAACGGGTCCAGCGCCTGCCTCCGCATCGCATCGAGCGTGGCGGCGGGCCGCTGGCCCTTGATCCGCCAGTCCGGCCGGCAGGTGATCGGCGCGTTCAGCGGGTAGGACATCATGTCGAACCCGTCGATGCCGCGCGCCACGAAGGATTCCTGCCAGAACGCGTTCATGTACGGCAGCAGGGCCTTGATGTCCGGCACGCCCGGATGGATGTCGCAGTCGATCGCGCCCAGGGTCATGGTTCTCTCCCGCTCCGACTATGGGAACCACCCGTACCCGCTGTCAAACTCATCCCGCCTTCACGCCCGCCCGCCGCAGCGCGCGCTGCCAGTCCGCCGCCACGCCGTCCAGCGCCGCCTTCGCGGTCTTCTGCCCCAGCAGCACCGCCGAGATCCCGCCGCGCAACTGCAACTCCAGCGTTGGCCAGAAGGGTTCCCGAGGCTCCAGCTCCGCCGTCGCCAGCGCCTGGGCCAGCACGGGCGCCCAGCCGAACCGGTCAAGCACCGCCGGGTCCGTCAGCACCGATGTCCGGGGCGGCGCGTTGCCGCGCTCCAGCGACCGGCGCATCCACTGCTTGCTGGCGGCGAACTGGATGAACTCGAACGCCCATTCGGTGTTCTTGCCCGCCGCCGGCACGCCGAAGGTCCAGCCGCCGAGCGAGACCCGGCTGTCGGCGGCGGAGTGGCGACCAGGCGCGATGGCCCAGCCCCAGCGCCCCGCCGTCCGCGACAGCTTCGGGTCGTTGATCAGCGTGCCGTACGGGGCCAGGGTGATGGTCATCGCGTAGCGGTCGCGTTGCCCGCCGGCGATGATCTCATCGAATTCCCAGGTGATGCTGTCCGGCACCACGACCTTGTAGCGGGTCATCAGGTCGCCGTAATACTCCAGCGCTTCAACCGCCTTGGCGTTGTTGATTTCGATGGCGAGCGTTGACGGATCGAAATACCGTCCTCCGTTGCCGCGCAGGAACGGCGAGAAGCCGCCCAGCATCGCCGGTCCCTGCCGGCCCCAGATTCCCAGCCCGTAGCGCGCCGGGGCTTTTGTCGTGGCCTGGGCCGCCGCCAGGAACGTCTCCCAGCTCGCTGGCGGTTCCGCGAACCCCGCCTCCGCCAGCAATGCCTTCTGGTAGTTCAGGATGCTGGCCGTCACCCGGTAGGGGATGCCCAGCAACCTGCCCTTGTAGGTGGCCATCTCGCGGATTGACGGCATGAAATCATCCCAGTCGAAATCCGGATGCCTGTCAGCGCTGTCCGCCAGCAGCTTGGCGTGATCCGCCATGTGCGGCGCGAGCCATCCGGCAAAGGGAGCCGTCCACTGGATGATGTCGATGTCGGGCGAGCCGGAGTTCAACTCCGCCTTCAGCCGAGCGCTCAGGGCGTCGATCGGCAGCAGGGTGAAATCGACCTTGATGCCGGTGGCCTGCTCGAATGCCGGCGCGACCTCTTCCACCAGGCACCAGTGCCAGGGGCCATTGTCGCCGACGAACACCAGCTTGTCCGGCTT
>CAXTXZ010000088.1:0-4449 GCA_964248015.1 uncultured Rhodopila sp.
TGGCGCCGTGGCCTGGGCATTCTCGGGTTTTGGCGGCGGGTTTTGCGCGATTTGCTCCGATGCCGGATTGTTGCCCTTCCTTCTCATGCCTCAAGCCGGGATACGATGCGTCATCGACATTGGTTCGTCATAATTCTTCTTCCTGTTTTTTCCATGGCTGCCGACACCGCCTACTGGTGGGTGGCATCGGACCGGTTGCGTCATGGCATCGAGGACTGGATCGCGACGCAACGCGCCCACGGCTGGACCGTTGACACGGCGCCGGCGCGGGTCGGCGGCTGGCCGTGGTCGGCCGAGGCGTCCCTGCGTGATTTCGCCATCCATCACGCGGCGCGCGACGCCCCCGGCGACCTGAGCTGGCGGACGGCGGCCATCACGATGTCCGTGTCGCTGTTCCGCCCGACCGCAATAACCGTGGCATTGGGCGGCCCGCAGCGCGTCAGCATCGGCGGCGGCCCTGAAACGGTCGTGAGCTTCGACGAAATGACCGTCGCGGTGCCGCTGCTGGCGACCCCTGGCGGCTCCGCCGACCTGCATGCCAAGGCGCTGCGGCTTGAGCCGGCGGACGGTGGATGGCGCTCGGGCGTGGGCGCGCTGGATGGGCATGCCGCCCTGGCCGACTCCGCCGACGCCGCGGGGCAGGCCGTCCTGTTCACCGTGAACGCCAAGGCGATCGACCTGCCCCCCGTCACGCGATGGCCGCTTGGCCCCCGCGTCGCGTCGGTTGCCCTGTCCGGCAAGCTGAACGGCCCGCTGCCGGCCTTGCCCGATGCGCCCGGATGGGCCGCCGGATGGGCCACCGCCTGGCGCGACGGCGGCGGTTCGCTGGAAGTGAGCCATCTGGCGGTGGATTGGGGACCGCTGAACGTGACCTCCTCGGCCACCCTGGCGCTGGACGACCAGCTTCAGCCGATGGGCAGCGGCAGCGCGCGCCTTGTTGGCTACGCCGAAACGCTGGACCGGCTTTCGGCGGCGGGCATCCTGACCCGGTCGGCGGCCACCGTGGCCAAGGCCATCCTGTCGCTGATGGCGGGAACCGGCGAGGGCGACGCTCCCTCGGCGGTAGATGTACCGCTGACGCTTCAATATCGCACATTATCGATGCGCCAAGTGCCTCTGACGCGGCTGCCGGAACTCGACTGGCCAGCTCGGTAATGGTATAAGGTGCCATGCGAAACGGATTCCAGAGCCTTCGAATTAGCCGCCCGGCTGCCTAGCAGCCGGGGTTGTCCCGCCTATTCGTCTTCCGCTCTGGAGTACTCCCGCGATGTCCGCCGACGCGACACCTGAACAACCGCCCGCCGTTTCCGTCCGCTTCCTGCTGGACGCCGATCCCTCGCCGGGGCTGCTGCCCCGGCTGCTGCAACCCTACGCCAAGCGCGACCTGGTGCCCGACCGCATGTGGTCGCACCGCGCCGGCGACACCCTGCACGTCGAAATCGCCATGGAGGCCATGCCCGCCGAGGTCGTCCACCTGGTGGAAGGCAACCTTCGCCAGGTCGTCGGCGTCCGCGCCGTGTCGCGCGTCGCCCGGCCCTGCCTGCGTCAGGTGGCCTGACTGGCGGGAACCGGCGCGGGTGTCTTGTCGGGATAGCGGCACCAGGGGGAAGCGACGCAGCGCCAGCACTCCGGCCGGCGCGCCTTGCAGACATAGCGCCCGTGCAGGATCAGCCAGTGATGCGAATCCCGCAGCCGCTCCCTGGGTATCCGCTTGACCAGCCCGTCCTCCACCGCGCGCGGGGTCTTTCCCGGCGCCAGCCCGGTGCGGTTGCCGATCCGGAAGATGTGCGTGTCAACCGCCATGGTCGCCTCGCCGAAGGCCACGTTCAGCACGACGTTGGCGGTCTTGCGGCCGACGCCGGGCAGCGCCTCCAGCGCGTCGCGGTCGCGCGGGACCTCGCCGTTGTGCTTTTCCTCCAGCTCGCGCGAAAGCTGCACGACGTTGCGCGCCTTGCCCTGCCACAAGCCAACCGAGCGGATGTGCGAGGCGACTCCGTCCGCCCCAAGCGCGATCATCGCCTTCGGCGTGGGGGCGACGCGGAACAGCGTTTCCGTCGCCCGGTTGACCGAGACATCGGTTGCCTGGGCCGACAGCACAACCGCGACCAGCAAGGTGAAGGGATCGGCATAGCGAAGCTCTGTCTCCGGCGCCGGGTTGTGAGTCGCCAGGGCCTCGATGAAGGCGCGCGCATCCGCCTGGGTCATCGCCGGGGCCTTGCGTGGGGCAGGCGGCATCAATGCGTGTCGGGCGGACAGGATGTGGTGGTGCGGACCATGTGCCGGCGCTCGGACGAGCTGGCGAAGGGGGTGGCGCGATGCATCACGGCGCGGTTGTCCCAAACCACCACGTCGCCCTGCCGCCAACGGTGCGCATAAACGAAATCGGGGTTGCTGGCGAAATCCATCAGGCGTTCGATCCAGGCGCGGCCCTCCGCTTCCTCAAGCCCTTCCACCGAGCAGGCGTGCGCTCCTAGGTACAACGCCGGGCCATAAGGATTTTCGGTCGCCAGGATCGCGCGCCGCACCGGCGGATGCGCCGTCCGCTCTGCCTCGGTGACCAGGGCGGGATCAACCCGCGCGCGGGACCAGCCGAAATCATGCAGGGCGCTGCGGCCAGCGGCGGCCTCCTTGTCGTCTCGCGGCAGCGCATCCCAGGCTGCGCGCATTGAGCAGAACCCGGTGTCGCCCCCCGCTGACGGGATTTCCCGCGCCGACAGGACCGAGGCGCGCGCTGGGACAGCCTTGAACGAACTGTCATGGTGCCAGGACTGGTTGGCCTTGTTGTTCAGCGCCTGCTTGTCGCTCGCCTGCGCGATCTGCCCATCCGGGCCAATGTTCGTCAGCACGATCAGCTTGCCGCCCGCCCCGTTGGCGCCAGCCCGCGTGGTTTCCAACGGCCCAAAGGTCTCGGTGAACGCAACCTGCTGCTCGTCTGTCAGGCCGGGCTGCGAGAAGACCAGCACGGACCAGCGATCAAGCGCGTCGCGCACCCAGGCGGCGTCTTCGGGACTCAACCGCCGGCCGATATCGATGCCGGTGAGGCGGGCGGCGAATAATGGGTGAAGTCCAGTGGCTGTCGGCATGGTCGGTTCCCAAGGGTTTAGGGCAAAAATGCGGCGGCGTTTGTCAGCAGGCGCGCAAAACGCCGCGCCCACGCCTGCTGCCCAGCCGGTTCAGCAATAAGGTCTTGCCGGATTTCCACCTCGACATGCGGCAGGCCGCGTTTCTCGGCATGCGTCGGCACGCCGTAATCGCTGTCGTCGGTGATGAAGTAGGGCGCGTTGTCGCCCACGACCAGATCGCCCTCGCGACGCAGCAGGTCCAGCATGATCAGCGCCAGGGTAGGGTCCTTGTTGTACAGCATCCCCACATGCATCGCCCGGCTTTCGCCCTTGAACGACGGCGTGAAGCTGTGCATCGCGACATAGATCGTGCGGCGGCCCGCCCGCGCGTCGAGCAACCCGCTGATCCGCCGGTGATAAGGCGCGAAGATCGCCTCGACCCGCTCGGCTTTTTGCTCCGCCGTCAGCGCCCGGTTGCCTGGGATTTCGGTGTGTTCGCTGACCTCCGGCATCGCCGACTCCCAGGACGGGTCGCGGTTGCAGTCGATCACAAGGCGCGAGTAGGCTTGCAGGATCGCCGTGGCGCCGAGCGCCGCGGACAGGTGTTCGGTCACGCCGGCAATGCCGATATCCCAGCCGATGTGGCGGCTCATTTCGGCTCGCGACACCCCGAGGTCGCCAAGCTTCCTGGGGACCGCCTGGCCGGCATGATCGGCCGTGAGGAAAATCTCCGACCCGCCGGCTTCGCGCAGCACCCGGAACGGAGGCGGGTCGTCTTGTGTGAGCAGCATGGCGGTTCCTGTTGCAGGAGGCCAAGAATGCGCTAACCTCGCGTCATGGACAAGGAAAGCAAGCGTGCGCATCACGACCTGGGCGGCGTCGGCAAGTTCATGTGCGAACCGGTGGACACCGAGCCCCACGGCCTGACCGGCTTTGACCGGGAGGTTGACGCGCTGCGGCAGATGCTGGCCGCGAAGAAGCTGATGTCGGTCGATGAGCTGCGGCGCGCGATCGAGGCGATCCCCGAGCCTGAGTACCTCCGCATGAGCTACTACCGGCGCTGGATGCACGCCATCGCCGGCAACATGCTGCGCGCCGGCGTTTTCACCGAAGCCGAACTCGCCGCCGCGCTGGAGGCAGGGTGATGTTCGCGCCGGGCGACGCGGTGCGGGTCAAGGACCAATGGCCCGAGGCGGCAGGCCCCGTGCATGTCCGCACGCCGCATTACGTCCGGGGCGTCGAGGGCGAGGTCGTCCGCCACCTGGGCGACTTCCCGAACCCCGAGGATCTCGCTTTCGCCCGGCCCGCCGAGCGCCTGCCGCTGTACCATGTGCGGTTCCGCAAGGGCGCGATCTGGCCGGAACCGCAATCGCCGGAACCGCAATCG
>CAXTXZ010000088.1:4549-10004 GCA_964248015.1 uncultured Rhodopila sp.
GCGGTTCCGCAAGGGCGCGATCTGGCCGGAACCGCAATCGCCGGAACCGCAATCGGAGGACGAAGTGCTGATCGAAATCTTTGGGCATTGGCTGGAGCGGCGATGAACCTGCTGCAAACTGACGGCGAACGTTTGCTGAAGGCGGTCACGGCGTTGCTGGACCGCAAGGGCATCGTTTCGGCGGCGGAAATCCGGGAGCGGATGGCGGCCACCGACCAGGCCAGTCCCGGCCAGGGCGCCAGGATGGTGGCGCGCGCCTGGGTGGACCCGGCCTACCGGGCGATGATGCTGCGGGACGGCACGGAGGCGGCCGAGGCATTGGGCATCATGATGCGCGGAATGCCGCCTCTCGGCGTGCTGGAAAACACCGCCGAGATCCATCACCTGGTGGTCTGCACCCTATGCAGTTGCTACCCAAGGGCGGTGCTCGGCTATCCGCCCTTCTGGTACAAATCCGTGGCCTTCCGGGCAAGGGCGGTGCGCGACCCCCGTGACCTGCTGGCCCGGGAATGGAAGACCCTCATCCCGGACACTGTAAGGATCAGGGTGGTGGACTCCACGGCCGATTACCGCTGGATGGTGCTGCCCGCGAGGCCCGCCGGCACGGAAGGCTGGACCGAGGCCCAACTGGCCGCCCTCGTGCGGGAAGGCGACATGATCGGCGTGACAACGCCCTGCGTATGATGAATGGGATCAAAGGGGCGTCGCCCCCTTTGCGGGTCGAGGGCAGCGCCCTCGCGTCAGGCAACAGGAGCAAGCCATGGACCAGGTAGAAGCCAAGCATCTGTTCGAGCCAACAGGCGACTTCCAGTGCCTGCACGAGTTCATCCCCGCCGCCCGCGCCAACCTGTCCGACAACATCTGGGGCTACCTGGTGGGCGCCACCGAATCGGAAACGACGCTGCGCCGCAATCGCTTGGCGATCGACCAGTTGGCGCTGCGCCCGCGTGTCTGCGTGGACGTGTCCAGGATCGACCTGGGCGCCACCCTGTTCGGCCGGAAGCTGAGGATGCCGCTCATCCTGGCCCCCGTGGGCTCGCTGGAATCCTTCCACCCCGGAGGCGCCGCGACAGCCGGCCGCGCCGCCTCCGCCTTCGGCGTGCCCATCATGGTCAGTTCCGTGACCCACCCGGGCCTGGAGGAAGCCGCCGCCGCCGCCGCCGGCCCCAAGATTTTCCAGCTCTACGTCCGCGGCGACAACGCCTGGATTGACGACGTGGTGAAGCGCGCGGTCGATAGCGGCTACGACGCCTTCGCCATCACCGTGGACACCGCCGCCTACTCAAGGCGCGAGCGCGACATCGCCGGGCGTTTCGTCAAGCCCTGGCGCGCCGTCGCCACCGGCCAGGGCTACCAGGCCAGCTTCACCTGGGACAACGTCAAGCACTTCAAGGACAAGCACGGCATCCCGCTGATCCTGAAAGGCATCGGCACCGCCGAGGACGCCACGCTGTGCTGCGAGCACGGCGTTGACGGCGTTTATGTCTCCAACCACGGCGGCCGCCAGTTGGACCACGGCCGCGGCTCGATGGACATCCTGCCGGAGGTCGTCGCCGCGGTGCGCGGCAGGGCCAAGGTCATCGTCGACGGCAGCATCTGCCGCGGCACGGACATCGTGAAGGCGATGGCCCTTGGCGCCGACGCGGTGGCGATGGGCCGGATGTATTGCTACGCCCTGGCCGCCGCCGGCGATGCCGGCGTCCACAAGATGCTGGAGCTGCTGGAGCACGAAACGGGTGTCGCCATGGCGCTGGCCGGCGCCCGCGCGCTGGCCGAGCTGCACCCCGGCTTCCTGTTCCGCGACGCGCCCCAGGTCAATCCGACCCACGCGCACAGCGCCTTCCCGCTGCTGCATGACCCGCTTGAGTATCGCGGCTGATATCGCCCGCCTTGACGCGAGGTCGCAAAATCGTCCAGTCCTGCAACGCTTGGTTGTTTCTTCGCTGAGAACCAGCTTTATCCAGTGTTACAAAGAGGCTTCATGTCACGTGCTCCCGCCCGCAAGGCTCCAGGCAACCCCCTGGCCAACGACCCTGAACGCGAACATCGTGTGCGCGAGCGCGCGTACCACCTGTGGGAATCCGAAGGCAAGCCGCACGGCCGCGATGTCGAGTACTGGGAACGCGCGCGCGAACTGGTCGGCATGGAGGAAAGCGCCGGCAGCGGCCTGCTCCCCAATCCCATGACACAGCCTGATTCGTTGCGCGAAACGGGCGTCGAGGAAGCCGAGATCCAGGAAAACCTCGGCGAATTTCCCGACCGCTTCGCCGATCAGGGCGAGGCGCGGCCAACGCCCGCCGCCGCCAAGCGTCGGTCCCGGCCAAAGCCAAGGAAGTAGGGTGGCTGCGAGCCGGCGCTTGCGCTACGGCGGATCGCCGTGGGGCCGAAACGGCCCGAGGCGTGAACCGGCTTAAAAAACACTGAACTACAGCGCATCGCGGTCCCAACTGGACTGCGATGCGCTGTAGCCGGCGGGCGCGGGCTTGGCCGGCGGCGGGGCGCGCGGCAAGGACTCGCATGACGATCGGCGCGAACGCCAACCGCCGCAACCGCGCGCGCCGCGTGGCGAGGCAGATTCGTGCCAACGTCGCCGTCAGGGCAAAATGATGGCGGGAGGTATGACGAATTGTCATTCAAGGGTGGATGATAATTTAACTAGGCGGGCATGATTTTTTACTCATCATGGCGGGAATTTCCTTTTCCTGCCTACTTTATGCCACACCTTGCCGTCATCCTTGGGGTTGAAGAAGGCGAAGACAGCACGCCCTCCCAAGGACTTCACACATGCGATTTCTCAAAGTGTACGGCCGGGTGCTCGGCCTGTTGGGCCGCGACATCCGCATTGCCGGGTTCCTGGCCTTCGCCAACCTCATGGTGGCCGGCTTGCAGTTCCTCGATCCGGTCCTGTTCGGCCGGGTCGTCAACCTGTTGTCGCACTCCGATCAGTTGCCACGGGACGACATGTGGCATCAGGCGGCGGTGCTGCTGGGCGTCTGGGTCGTGGTCGGCATTGGCGGCATCGTCAGCAACATCACGGTCGCCCTGCAAACCGAGCGCCTGTCGCACCGCCATCGCATCAAGTCCATGGACCGGTACTTCCGCCACGTCCTGGCCATGCCGTTGTCATTCCACGGCAACACCCATTCCGGCCGCCTGATCAAGGCCATGCTGTCCGGCAGCGAGGGATTGTTCGGCACTTGGCTTGTCTTCTTCCGCGACCAGCTTTCCACCATCCTGTCGGCCGCCGTGCTGCTGCCGATGACGCTGTTCCTCAACTGGCGCCTCGGGCTTGTCCTGATCGTGCTCGTCGCCGTCTTCCTGTTCTTCACCGCGATCGTCGTCAGGAAGACCGAAGCCGCGCAGCGCCAGGTCGAGGGGCTGCATTCCTCCCTCGCCAGCACCGCGCAGGATGCCCTGTCCAACGTCATGGTCGTGCAGTCGTTCACCCGCATGTCCGCCGAGGGCCGCCTGTTCAACGACATCGCCACCCAGCTCCTGCGCCATCAGTTCCCGGTGCTGAACTGGTGGGCGCTGGTCAACGTCATGACCCGCGCCTCCAGCACGCTGGCCGTCATCACGATCGTTGTTGTCGGCACCTGGCTGCACGTCAACGGCATGGCCAGCGTCGGCGATGTCGTCAGCTTCATGGGCTTCGCCATGCTGCTGATCGGCCGCCTGGAAACCGCCGCGTCCTTTGTCGCCTCGCTGTTCTTCAAGCTGCCCGCGCTGGAGGATTTCTTCGCCATCCTCGACGCCCGCAGCAGCGTGCCGGAAAAGGAAGACGCCCGCACCCTGTGGGCGCCGCGCGGCGAGGTGCGCTTCGACCAGGTCGCCTTCGCCTACCCCAACAGCGACACCCCCGTCCTGAGCGACGTGTCGTTCGCCGCCAAGCCCGGCTCCTGCATCGCCCTGGTCGGGCAGACCGGCGCGGGCAAGTCAACCGCGATGTCCCTGCTGCAGCGCCTGTGGGACCCGACCTCGGGCCGCATCACCATCGACGGCCAGGATCTGCGCGACGTCACCTTGGACAGCCTGCGCGGCAGCATCGGCATGGTGTTCCAGGAAAGCCTGCTGTTCAACCGCACCATCCGGGAAAACCTGACCGTTGGCCGTCCCGGCGCCACGGACGACGAGATCGAGCGGGCCTGCCGCATGGCCGACGCGCACGAATTCATCATCCGCCAGCAGGATGGCTACAACACGATGATCGGCGAGCGCGGCACGACCTTGTCCGGCGGGCAGCGGCAGCGCCTGGCCATCGCCCGCGCCCTGCTGAAGGACCCGCCGATCCTGATCCTCGACGAAGCCACCAGCGCGCTGGACGCGGCCACCGAGGCGCGCGTCAGCAAGGCGCTGAGGGCCCTGATGGCGGGCCGCACCACCTTCATCATCGCGCACCGCCTGTCCACCGTTCGCGACGCTGATGAAATCCTCGTGTTCGATGACGGGCGCATCGTCGAGCAAGGCGACTTCAACAGCCTGATCGCCACTGGTGGCCGCTTCGCCGAACTGGTTCAGACGCAGTTGGCGCCATCGAGCCAATTCCTACTGGCGGCGGAGTGATCAGCCTCAACGCTCTGTGACTAGGGCGTAACGACAAGGCGTTCCATAACGCAAGGCGGTTAACCAAGCCACACCTTGATCAATGGGAAACTGCCATGTTGCGCCTTGCCTTGTTCTTTCTCGTGGTTTCGATCGTCGCGGCAGTCTTCGGGTTTGGCGGCATCGCCGCCGCCTCGGCTGACATCGCCCGAATCCTCTTTTTCATTGCCATCGTGATCTTTGTCGTGTTGCTGGTGGCCGGCTTGATGGCAGGCAGCACGCTCTGGTAGCCGAGCCCATGCAGTCAGTCACCCCGGCCGTGGCCCATCAGCTTTTCCGCCTGCTGTCCACTGCGGGCAATCATGCTGCGCCGCACGCTTAGTAGTTGCATTCGGTAGAACGGAACGCGCATGCTGTGTCCTTTCAGGGCGTGCACGCGCGATCCGGCTCCGAACAGCCCCTGGCAACGCTCCCAGATCGGCTATCCGGATGGCCTCGCCCTGAACAAAGGGAGAAAAGCCATGTCCACAGTTGCTTCCATTCTGAAACACAAGGGCTACGAAGTCGCGACGGTCGATCCGGACGCGCGCGTGTCGGACATCGCGAACACGCTGTCGGAACGCCGCATCGGCGCTGTCCTCGTGATGGACCGCGCCGACCAGATGCTCGGCATCGTCAGCGAGCGCGACATCGTCCGCGGCCTCGCCGCCAACGGCGCCCGAACGCTGGAAATGACTGCGGGCCAGTTGATGACCCGCGCGGTGCAGGTCGCCCATCCCGAAACCACCGTCGCCGAGGCGATGCACCTGATGACGGCCGGGCGCTTCCGCCATCTGCCCGTCGTCGATCACGACACGCTTGTCGGGCTGATCAGCATCGGCGATGTCGTCAAGGCGCGCATCATGCAGCAGGA
>CAXTXZ010000089.1:0-7166 GCA_964248015.1 uncultured Rhodopila sp.
GGCGCCAACAATCGCATCGTCACCAATCGAGACACCCGGCAGGATGATCGCCCCACTGCCGATCCAGACGTTGCGGCCAATCCGCACCGGCCGCCCAAGCTCAAGCCAGTCCCGCCGCTGCTCCGGGTCGCGCGGATGGTTTGCCGCGTAGATCTGCACCGCCGGGCTGATCTGCGTGCCGTCGCCAATCGTCACCGCAGCCACGTCCAGGATGACGCAGTTGAAGTTCAGGTACGCCCTCGCGCCAACGCTTATGTTGCTGCCGTAGTCGCAGTGGAATAGAGGCCGTATCTCCACGCCGCCAACCGAGGCCAGCCGTTCGCGCAGCAACACAGGCCGGTCATCCGCCCCGGCAGCATTGTAGCGGGCCATCCACGCCGCTGCCGCCTCACGCTCCGCCCGCAACGCCGCGTCATTGGCGTCGTAAAGCTGGCCCGCCAGCATCTTCTGTTTCTCGCTGTCCATCGGCCTCCAACACCCTTTCGTAAACCTCCAGCGTCGCATCCTGCATCGCCCGCACGGTTGGGGCAGAGGCCCGTGCCCGTTGCCCCAACGCGGCGCGTTCCTCGGCACCAAGGCTCAGCGCCACCGCGATTGCCGCCGCCAGCGCATCAGGGTCGCCCGGCGGCACTCGCCAGCCGGTCTCGCCGTGCCGCACCGTTTCCACCGGCCCGCCCAGGTCAGCGGCGATGACCGGCCGCCCCATAGCCTGAGCCTCGATCACCACCCGCCCGAACGCCTCCGGCTTGATCGAGGCATGCACCACCACATCCGCCCCCAGCAGCGCCGCGGGCATGTCGTCCGCATGGCCCACCAGCCGCAGGCGGTCGCCCAGGCCCAGCCGAGCCGCCTGTTGTTCCAGCGTGCGGGCATAGGCATGGCGTCCCTGATGCGAACCGAGCAGGATGCACGCCACATCGGGCCGACCCAGGCGCGCGACCGCGTCCACCAGCACGGCATGTCCCTTCCACGGTGTCAGCCGCCCTGGCAGCACAACGGCGCGCGCCGCCTCCGGCAGCCGCCATTCCGTCCGCAGCCTGGCCACAAGCTCATCCGACACCGCCGCCGGATCGAACACAGCCGGGTCCACGCCGCGCGGAATGACCCGGATGCGCGCCGGATCAACCCGATGGCGCGTGGCGACAAGATCGGCGATGTACTGGCTGGCGGCGATGACGATGCGTCCGCGCGCCATCACCGCGTTGTACTGGCGCTTGAGCGGGAAATCCTCGCCATACGTGCCGTGATAGGTCGTCACGAACGGCACGCCGGTGCGCTGGCACGCCAGCCACGCCGACCAGGCCGGCGCCCGCGACCTCGCATGCACCAGCGATACTTTGTGGTCACGGATCAGGTCCGTCAGGGCCGCCGCGTTGCGCCAGATGCTAAGGGGATTCTTGGTCTTCAGCGGCAAGGCGACATGCCGGCCGCCGGCACGCTCGACCAGTGCCGTCATCGGTCCGCCAACGCTTGCCACGATTGGCGTCGCCTGGGCTTCGGCAAGGGCCTGGGTTATCTCCACCGTGCCGCGTTCCACCCCGCCCGTCACAAGCGATGGAAGCACCTGCAGCACAACCGGCGGAAGCGAGAACGGCATCACGCTACGCTATCACGCTTGCCGCCAAAGCGTAGCCCGCCTAAACGCTCCACCTCCGCACGGGACCAACGGCCTTCAGGAGACGACACGCATGAACCAGGCCACAGGCCGGCTGGATCGCGGCAACGGCACGGAACTCGCTTGGATCAAGCTTGACGGCCAGGGCCCGACGCTGGTTTTCCTGCCCGGCTTTCGCAGCGACATGACCGGCGACAAGGCCACCGCGCTGGCGGCGTTCTGCGCCGAGCGCGGCCAGGCCATGCTGCGTTTCGACTATTCGGGGCACGGCGCCAGCAGCGGCGCCTTCATCGACGGCACGGTCGGCGCCTGGGCCCAGGACACGCTCGCCGCCATCGACATCCTGACAGTGGGACCCTTGCTGCTGGTCGGTTCCTCCATGGGCGGCTGGATCGCTCTGTTGACGGCCCTGGCCCGGCCCGAGCGTGTCGTCGCCCTGATCGGCCTCGCCGCCGCCCCCGACTTCACCCAGCGCCTGATGTGGGAGGCCATGGCGCCCTCGGAGCAGGCAACGCTGCAACGCGACGGCGTGCTGCATGTGCCCAGCCAGTACGGCGAACCCACTCCCATAACCCTCCGCCTCATCGAGGACGGCGCTCGGCATCTTCTCCTGACAGGCCCCATCCCGATCCGCTGCCCGGTCCGGCTGCTGCACGGCCAGGCCGATCCGGACGTTCCGTGGTCGCTCGCGCTCCGCATCGCCGAGCGACTGGAAACGCCGGATGCGCGGGTCGTCCTGGTCAAGGACGGCGACCACCGCCTGTCCCGTCCGTCAGACCTTGCGTTGTTATGGCAGACGGTTGCCGCTCTCCTCGGCCAGGATGGCGCGTAGCCCTTCCCGGTAGCTCGGGTACAGCCAGTCGATCCCCAGCGCCGCCTTGGTCCTTGCGCTGCTGACCCGCCGGTTTTCCAGCCAAAAGCTGCGCGCCATCGCGCTCATGGACGCAAACGCCTGATCATAGGCGACCAGGGGAGGCGGCGTGACGCCCAGCAGAGCCGCCGCCTCAGTCGCCACGGCGGCGCTTTCGCTGGGCTCGTCGTCAGCCAGGTTCAGCGCCCGCCGTCCGGGTGGCCGGTCCTGGCGCATCGCGGCGACAACCGCCTGGGCGATGTCGTCTCGATGAATCCGGCTGAACTGGTGCCCAGGCTTGACCATCCGCCTCGCGCGCCCTGCCCGCAGGTCGTCAAACGCCGAACGACCGGGACCATAGATGCCAGCGAGGCGAAAGATATCGACGGCGCGCCGGTCGCCGAACCGGGACCACGCCTCCTCGGCATCCACCCGCCGCTGGCCGCGCGCCTGTGATGGCGCGACCGGCGTGTCTTCGTCCACCCAGCCGCCGTCGCGGTTGCCGTAGACCACTGTGCTGGACAGGTAGCCGATCCATCGCAGGTCCGGCGCCGCCGCAAGGCAGGCCGCGTAACGCGCCAGCACCGGGTCGCCCTCCGCGTCAGGCGCGGCCGTGACCAGCAGATGAGTCGCCGACCGGATGGCGTCCTCGGCCGCGTCAAACGCGAGGCTTCCGTCCGATCCCGCCCGCGTCGTCCCGGTGATGGCGAACCCGGCCGCCGCCCGGGCCACCGCCGATCCGCTGTAGCCAAGGCCAAAAATCAGCAATCGGTTCATGCAAGCCCTCGCCGCCGCAGGATGGCCTGGCCAGCAGCGCCCAGGCCGAAGTTGATCAGAATGCCGGCCAGCGCCAGCAGCGCAAGGGCCGCGAACATGCGCGGCATCTCCAGCCGGAAGCTCGCCTCCAGGATACGGTAGGCCAGGCCCGAGGCAAACCCGCCCGATCCGGCGACCAGTTCCGCCACCACGGCCCCCACCAGCGCCAGCCCGCCGGAGATGCGCAGGCCGGACAGGAAATAGGGCAGGGCGGCCGGCAGCCTGAGCAGCGCCAGGGTCTGCCACCGGCGGGCGCCATAAAGGCGAAACAGGTCGTTCAGCTCCGGCGCGGCCGAGGCCAGCCCGGTCGCCGTGTTGGCGAACAGCGGAAAGAACGCGACAATGGTGGCGCAGACCACGAGCGCCACGAACGGCTCGCCGACCCAGATGATGATCAGCGGCGCGATCGCCGGCAGCGGAGTCACCTGAAGGGCGACCGCCCAAGGCTGGATCGCCGCCTGCGCCAGCCGGCTGGCCGACATCGCCAAGGCCATCGCCATCCCCAGGATGGCCGCGACCAGCAGCGCGGCGAAAGTGACCAGCAGCGTGGACGCCAAAGCCTGCAACAGTCCCACCGGATCGGCCGCGAAAGCGCCGGCGATCGCAATGGGGCCGGGCAACTGGTAGACCGGGACATCCGCCAGCCGCACCGCCGCCTCCCACAGCAGCAGCGCCAGCAATCCGAACAGCGCCGGCGCCCACTTCACGATGTCCATCTCATGCCAAGGCCGCCTCCATGCCCTGCGAGATCGTCGCCACCAGCGCCGCGTAGGCGGGATCAAGCCGCGTGCCAGGCCCGCGTTGGAGGCAGGACGCGATCTCCCGCGCGATCCGTCCGGGCCGCGGCGTCATCAGCACGATGCGGCGCGCCAGGAACGCCGCCTCGTAGATCGAGTGCGTCACGAACACCACGGTGCATCCCGCTTGCCGCCAGACCTCCAGCAGATCGGCTTGCAGCGCGTGCCGGGTGAACTCGTCAAGCGCCGCGAACGGCTCGTCCATCAGCAGCAGTTTCGGCCGGGTGACCAGCGCGCGGGCAATCGAGACGCGCATCCGCATGCCGCCGGACAGCTGGCGCGGCAACGACGCCTCGAACCCGCCCAGGCCGACCCGGCGAAGGGCGGCCCGCGCCTCCGGCATGCCGGCGTCCCGGCTCGACCCCCGCAGGCGCAGCGGCAGGAACACGTTGTCCTCGGCGCTGGCCCAGGGCAGCAGGGTGGCATCCTGGAACACATAGCCAATATCGCCCGCCGCGGGTGGGCCATCGTCCCACGCCACACGGCCACCGTCTGGTTGGTCCAGCCCCGCGATCAGCCGCAGCAGCGTTGACTTGCCGCAACCCGACGGACCCAGCAGGGCAACGAAGTCGGTTTCCCGCAGACGAAGCGAGGCATCGCGCAGCGCCTCGACCCCGCCCGGAAAGCGGCGGCCAACGTTGCTGACCGTCAGCACAACGGGCTCAATGCGCCCCGACGCCCTTGTTCACGAACCGCAGCGTGTAAGCCTTGGCGATGTCCAGGTCCTTGGGATACAGCCCCTCATCCGACGCGGCCTTTTGGAAGCTGGCCCAACGTTCCGCCGTCATCGCGCCGATGCCCAGTTTCGCCGCGTCGCCGGAATCCAGGATGCCATGCGCCTTGAGCGTCGAGATCCCATAAGCGATCAGCGCGTCGTTCATCTCGGGATTGGCCTGCTTGATCAGCGCGTTCCCCGGCGCCGGATCGCCATCCAGGTACGAGCGCCAGCCCTCGATCGAGGCGTCAATGAAGCGTTGCGCCAGATCGGGCTGCTGCTCGATCCTTTTGTCGGAGGCGGTGATCAGGCTGGCGTAGCCCGCGAACCCAGCGTCGGCGATCAGCAGCACCACCGGATCGATATGCGCCTGTTCCTTGATCGAGAACGGCTCCGACCCAAGGTAGCCTTGCTGGATCGCCTTCTTGTCCGCCAGGAAAGGCCCCAGGTTGAACGTGTACGGCCTGATCTGGCTGTCGTCATAGCCAAACCGCGCCTTCAGGAAATTCCACCAGCCGACGCGGCTGTCCGCGCTGATCATGATCGGTTTGCCGCGCAGCGCCGGGAACGTGTCGTTGCCTTGCCCGGGATGCGCGATCAGCACCGACGGGTCCTTCTGGAACATCGCGGCGATCGCCCGGAACGGTATGTTTTCCTTGACGAAGTTCAGCGCCAGGAAGCCGTTGCCGGTGATGTTGAAATCCAGCCGGCCGGCCAGCAGCAACTGCGTGTGGTTGACCTGGGGCCCGCCCTGCTGGATCGTCACATCCAGCCCATGCCTGGCATAGATCCCGGTCGCGGCAGCCTGGTAATAGCCGCCATATTCCGCCTCGGCCTTCCAGTCCAATCCGAACGTGATCTTGTCATTCGCCCGGGCAGCCGCGGAAACCAGCAGCAGGGACAAGGCAGCAGCCAGGCGACGCATTGGGGGGGTTCCTTCCCTCACGATGACACCGACAATGGCACTCTCACGGACGGAGGCAAAGATGGGAACGGAACTCAGCTACGGCCTGGCGGGACGGCGCGCGATCGTCACCGGCCATCGCGGCGGCATCGGCGGCGCAATCCTCGATGTCCTGGCCCGAGACGGCGTCGAGGTTGTCGGCCTTGACTTGCCCGATTTCGACCTGTCCGACACCGCTACCCTGGAAGCTCGGCTGGCCACCCTGATCGACGGCCGCCCGATCGACATCCTGGTCAACAACGCCGGCGTCACCGTCCTGGGCACCGTGCTGGAAACCTCGCTGGCGGAAGCGGAACGCGTCTTCCGCGTCAACTTCCTCGCCGCCTACGCGCTGATGCGCGGGGTGCTGCCCGGCATGGCCCAGCGACGGCGTGGCGCGATCGTCAACATCGCCTCCGACCAAGCGTTGATCGGCAAGCAGGTCAGCGCCGCCTATGGCGCCTCAAAGGCCGCGATAGCCCAGCTATCCCGTTCCGCCGCCCTCGACTGGGCGAGGTTCGGCATCCGGGTGAACTGCGTCGCGCCCGGGTCCACCCAGACTGCCATGCTGGACAAGGTGATCGGCGACCTGTCAGCGCAATACCCCGACCAGTTCCCCGTCTCCTCCACCGAACTCTACAAATCCTCCGTGCCCCTCGGCCGCTTCGCCAACCCTTCGGAGATCGCCAGCGCCGTCGCCTTCCTGACCTCCGACGCCGCGTCCTTCATCACCGGCGTGGTGCTGCCCGTCGATGGCGGCGGCACCGCCCAATGAGGCAGGCCGTCGTCACCGGCGGCACGCGCGGCATTGGTCTCGCCATCGCGGACCGCCTCGCGGCCGAGGGTTGGGACGTGCTGGTCCTGGCGCGCCACCCCGCCGTCATCCGCCATCGGTTCGCCCTCTGCGACGTCGCCGACCCCGCCGCCGCGAACGCCGCCTTCGCCGGTCTTGCCAGGGTGGATGCGCTGGTGAACTGCGCCGGCATCGCCGGAGCCAACCGCCTGGACGGCGACGACACGCTGTGGCACGCGATCATCGCCTCCAACCTGCATGGCGCCTACCATTGCTGCAAGGCCGTGCTGCCAAAGCTGCCGGATGGCGCCGGCCGGATCGTCAACATCGCCTCGGTCCTCGGGCTGCGCGGCGTGCCGGACCAGACGGCCTACTGCGCCGCCAAGCACGGCGTCATAGGCTTCACCCGCGCGCTGGCGTTGGCGCTGGCACCCCGAGGCATCACCGTCAACGCCCTCTGTCCCGGCTGGGTCGACACCGACATGGCGGCGCGACGCTACGCGGAACTGGGCCTGACGGCGGAGCAGGCGGCGGCCGGCGTGCCCACCGGGCGCATCGCCTCGCCGCAGGAGATCGCCGATGCGGCGGTCTGGCTGCTGCGCCCCGAATCGCGCGGCATCACCGGCCACGCCCTGCC
>CAXTXZ010000089.1:7266-9949 GCA_964248015.1 uncultured Rhodopila sp.
CAGCAACTTCGCCAAGCTGGCAAGCAGGGGCATCGTCTACCCGAACGCCTTCACCACCGCGCCGTCGGACAGCTATCCCGGCATGATCGCCCAGGCAACCGGCGGCTCGCCCAAGACCGCAGGGCTTTTCTACGACGACAGCTACGACCGCACGGTCTATCCGTCAAAGGCGTCCTATGCCAGCCAGGGCACGGCTGATCCCGGATGCACCGGCCAGCCGGGCGCGGAACTGACCAACTTCGAAGAGCTGGACAAAAGCTACGACTTCGCCACCGCCCTGGTGGCCGACATCACCGGCGGCGGCACGCTCGGCCAGGTGCTGACCCAACTCGACCCCGACAACATGCAGCGCCGCCTCGTCAACGGCGAATGCGTGCCGATCTACCCGCACCAGTACATCCGCGCCAACACCATCTTCGAGATCATCAAATCCGCCGGCGGCCTCACCGCCTGGTCGGACAAGCACCCGGCCTACGAAATCCTGAGCGGCCCGTCCGGCAAGGGCATCGACGACCTGTTCGCGCCGGAAATCAATTCGCAGATGATCCTGCCCGGCGCGCCGCAGGGCGTCGACAACACCACCAGCTACGCCGCGGTGCGCGCCTATGACACCGTGAAGGTGGACGCCGTCGTCAACTGGATCGAGGGCTACGACAGCACGCGCACCCATCATCCCGGTGTCCCGGCGATCTTCGGCATGAACTTCCAGGCGGTCAGCGTCGGGCAAAAGCTGGCAAAGGCAGGCTATGGCGACGACAGCAGCCTGACCGGCGGCTACCTCGACAGCAACGCGACCCCCGGCAACGCCCTGACGCTGCAATTCCAGTTCGTTGACGCGGCGCTTGGCCGTTTCATGAACAAACTGACTGCCCAGGGGCTGGACAGCTCGACGCTGATCATCGTCAGCGCCAAGCACGGCCAGTCGCCGATCGACCCCAAGGACCGAGTCACCCAATCGGACAAGCCATTCCAGCAGGTGCCCGGCTACGGCGCCGGCGGCTTCGAGATCTGCGACGACGCCGCGCTGATCTGGCTGGAACCGGATTTGCAGCGCGCGAACTACGCCGCCGCCAAAGCCTACCTGCAGGCCAACGCCGCCACGCTGCACATCTCGGAACTGCTGGACCGTCCCTCCCTGATCCCGCTGTACGGCGACCCGTTCGAGAACAGCCGCGTGCCCGATTTCGTCGCGGTGACAGACCATGGCGTGATCTGCACCGGAGGCTCCAAGCTGTCGGAGCACGGCGGCTTCTCCGACGACGACCGCAACGTGGCGCTGTTGCTGTCATCGCCCAGGATCAAGCCGGCGATCGGCGAAGCGCTGTCCTACACGACGCAGATCGCGCCAACGATCCTGGCCGCCTTGGGCCTCGATCCCAACCGCCTCAAGGCCGTGCGGGAGGAACACACGCAAGTACTCAGCAAGTAACGATCAGGCGCCGCTCAAGCCAGTCTGGCATGCCCAGGGTTCCCGCTCCGGGCATGCCCTGGCCGGACGGCGCATCTCGTGACAAGCTTCCCCAACAACCAAAGGGGAGGCCAAGATGGTCACGTTAGGCAGCGGCGACTACACCTACGAACCGGTGGAAGGCTGGGGCAAACTGCCGCCCGGCTGGTCGTTCAAGGAAATCGGCGGCGTCGGCGTTGACAACAGCGACAACGTCTACGTCTTCAATCGTGGCGAACATCCGATGATCGTGTTCGACCGCGAGGGCAACTTCCTGCGCTCCTGGGGCGAGGGCATCTTCCCCCGCGCGCACGGCATCTTCGTCGCCCCTGATGAAACCCTCTGGCTGACCGACGACGGCGACCACACGGTCCGCCAGTGCGACCGCGACGGCAAGATCCTGCTGACCCTCGGCATTCCCGGCAAGCCAGCCCCCTACATGAGCGGCGAGCCTTTCCACCGTTGCACCCACACCGCGATGGCCCCGAACGGCGACCTGTATGTTTCCGACGGCTACGGCAACGCCCGCGTCCACAAGTATTCCCCCGACGGCAAGCTGCTGATGTCCTGGGGCGGCCCCGGCACCGACCCAGGCGAGTTCAACATCGTCCACAACATCACCTGCGACGGCGACGGCTGGGTCTACGTCGCCGACCGCGAGAACCACCGCGTCCAGGTGTTCGACGGCAACGGCCGGTACGAAACCCAGTGGAACAACCTGCACCGCCCCTGCGGCCTGTTCATGCCGCCCGGGAAATGCCCCGTCTGCTACATCGGCGAACTGGGTCCGACGCAATCGGTCAACCGCAACGTGCCGAACCTCGGCCCCAGGGTGTCGATCGTCGATCATGCTGGCAAGCGCCTGTCGCGCCTCGGCGGCCTTGGCCCGGGCCTCGGCATCGACCAGTTCATGGCGCCGCACGGCCTCTGCGTCGACCGCCACGGCGACATTTACGTGGGCGAGGTGTCCTGGACAAACTGGCCGCAGACGTTCCCGAACGAACCCAGGCCGGACAATTTGCGGTCGCTCCGAAAATTCAGGAAAATTTAGAGGTTGATCCAATCTCGGACGAAGATTGTCTTTTCAAATAAAGAGCAGGATGGCGTCAACTTGACGCTGTTACAGGTAGCGGGTCAGCTTGAACTTCCACTTTCAAGCTTAGGCGGTTCTTTATCGGCTGTGGATAGACTGGCCAAAGTTGACCGAGAGCGGACCCGCCGCGTGCGGCTGGCAAG
>CAXTXZ010000090.1:0-2406 GCA_964248015.1 uncultured Rhodopila sp.
GTCATTCCGCCGATCTTCGCCAGTTCTATTCTGTTAATCCCGGCGACGCTCGCGGGTTTTGCCGCCAACAGCCCGCCCTGGGTGCAGTGGATCGCGGGACAGCTTGCGCATGGCCAGCCGCTTTACATGGTGCTGTATGCGTTCCTGATCATCTTTTTCGCCTACTTCTACACCTCGGTTGTCTTCAATCCGGAGGAAACTGCTGACAACCTGAAAAAGCATGGCGGGTTCATTCCGGGCATAAGGCCCGGCCGAGCGACGGCCGACTACTTTGATCGCATACTGACGCGGCTGACGACGCTGGGAGGTATTTATCTGGTCGCCATCTGCCTGCTGCCGGAGATACTGATAAGCGATTACGGACTGCCGTTTTATTTTGGCGGCACCTCGATTCTGATTGTCGTTTCGGTTACCATGGATACTATCACGCAGGTGCAATCGCATTTGCTTGCGCATCAATATGAAGGTCTAATTCGAAGGACCAAGACAAAGGGACGTCGGTGAAACTGATACTTTTGGGTCCGCCAGGAGCGGGCAAGGGCACCCAGGCCAAGCGGCTCGAAAAGCGCTATGGGATCACGCAGATCTCCACGGGGGACATGCTGCGGGCCGAGGTCGCCGCCGGCACGCCCGTTGGCCGTGAGGCCAAGGCGGTGATGGAGGCTGGCGGGCTTGTTTCGGACGACATCCTTGTGCGCATGCTGGCGTCACGCCTGGATCAGCCGGACGCGGCCAATGGCTTTATCCTGGATGGCTTCCCACGCACCGTGCCGCAGGCCAGGGCGCTGGATGACATGCTGGCGCGGAAGGGCCTGACGCTGGACGCGGTCATCGAGCTGAAGGTTGACGACGCCGCGCTGACGGAGCGCATTGCCGGCCGGTTCAGTTGCAGCAAATGCGGCACAGGCTATCACGACTCGTTCAAGCCACCAGTCAAGGCCGGCGTCTGCGATGCATGTGGCGCCACCGAGTTCCTCCGGCGGGCGGATGACAACCGTGAGACGGTTGGGGCAAGGCTTGCGGCGTATCACCAGCAGACAGCGCCGATCATTCCGCATTATGCCGCAACTGGCAGACTGCGTGTTGTCGATGGCATGGCGGAAATCAAAGAGGTGTCTCGTCAGATCGACGCTGTGCTCGCGCCTGTTGCTTAAGCTGTTGAAGTCTTCACGCACTCTTGATAAGTATTCATTGACTCCTGCGCAGCGGAAACTATAGTGCCTGCCTTCGGCGCAGCCCTTTATGCGGGGTTTGGCGTCGCTTGCGCGTATTTTACGTCCTTTGGGGCAGTCAGGGTCTGGCGACTTGGCCGGACGACAGGAGAGTCAAGCGTGGCGCGTATTGCCGGCGTAAACATACCGACCAACAAACGTGTAACAATCGGACTTCGCTATATTTTCGGCATTGGCCCCACCAAGGCCGCTGAAATTTGCCAAAAGCTCAGCATTCCGGATGATCGCCGCGTCAATCAGCTTTCGGATGAGGAAATCCTCCGCATCCGTGAGCTTATTGACCGGGATTACCGTGTTGAGGGCGATCTTCGGCGTGAAGTGTCAATGAACATCAAGCGTCTGATGGACCTTGGTTGCTATCGCGGTTTGCGTCACCGGCGTGGGCTCCCTGTCCGCGGCCAGCGCACTCATACCAATGCCCGCACACGCAAGGGCAAGGCCGTGGCGATTGCCGGGAAGAAAAAAGTCACAAAGTAAACCGGTCGCAAGGCCAGTCGAAGTCGCAGCTTAAGCCGCACCGATCTTCGGTGCGGTCAGTCGTTGAAGCAGGATCAAAAGAACCATGGCGAAACCCGCCGCCTCCGCTCGGCCTCGCCGCAAGGAGCGCAAGAACATAATCGCAGGGGTTGCGCATGTCGCCGCGACCTTCAACAATACGGTGATCACCATCACGGACGCGCAAGGCAATGCTATCGCCTGGTCATCCGCCGGTAGCCAGGGCTTCAAGGGCAGCCGCAAGTCGACACCCTATGCCGCCCAGGTCGCCGCCGAGGACGCCGGCAAGAAGGCGCGCGAGCACGGCATGGAGACGCTTGAAATCGAGGTGAGCGGTCCCGGCTCCGGCCGCGAGAGCGCGTTGCGGGCATTGCAGACGGTGGGCTTCGCCATCACGGCGATCCGCGACATGACGCCCATTCCGCACAACGGCTGCCGTCCACGCAAGCGGCGGAGGGTCTGACCGATGCGCCTCAGTGCCGCCCTGCAGCGCAACTGGCAATCGCTGATCAAGCCGGAGAAGGTCCACGGCGAACACGGGCCGGATCCGCGCGTCGCCACCATCGTGGCCGAGCCGCTTGAACGCGGCTTCGGCATGACGCTCGGCAACGCCATGCGCCGCATCCTGCTGTCCTCGCTGCAAGGCGCCCCCGTCACCTCCGTCAAGATTGACGGCGTG
>CAXTXZ010000090.1:2416-9902 GCA_964248015.1 uncultured Rhodopila sp.
GGCAAGAACGCGCGCGAGCATGGCATGGAGACGCTTGAGCTCGAGGTCAGCGGTCCAGGATCGGGGCGCGAAAGCGCCTTGCGGGCCTTGCAGGCCGTTGGGTTCGCCGTATCGACCATTCGCGACATGACGCCAATTCCGCATAATGGCTGCCGTCCACGCAAGCGTCGCAGGGTCTGACGTTGAGGAAAAACCCCGGTCAGCTCGATGGGCAGGCACCGGGATAAGACTTGGATACTGTCCATGGGACATCCGCCGCGCATGACGCGGTTCGAAAGGTGTTATTAAATGAGGCAGAGTGCCGTTATCCAGAGAAACTGGCAATCTCTGATCAAACCAGAAAAGCTGGAAGTCGAACCGGGCGCGGACCCGTCTCGCACCGCCACCGTCGTCGCCGAACCGTTGGAGCGTGGCTTCGGCATGACGCTCGGGAACGCCATTCGGCGCATTCTTTTGTCGTCCTTGCAAGGCGCCGCCGTCACCGCCGTGCAGATTGACGGCGTGCTGCATGAGTTCAGCTCCGTGCCTGGCGTGCGGGAGGATGTCACAGACATCGTTCTGAACATCAAGCAACTCGCGCTGCGTATGCACGGCGAGGGCCCGAAGCGTATGACGTTGACTGCGACCGGTCCGGGCGAGGTGCGCGCCGGACAGATCCAGGCAGGGCATGACATCGACATCATGAACCCCGAGCTGGTGATCTGCACGCTGGATGACGGCGTGAAGCTGGGCATGGAGTTCACTGTCAATCTTGGCAAGGGGTATCAGCCGTCCAGCGTCAACCGGCCGGAAGACGCGCCGATTGGGCTTATCCCGATTGACAGCATCTACTCGCCGGTTCGGCGGGTGTCCTACCGTGTTGACCAGACGCGCGTTGGGCAGGTGACCGACTATGACAAGCTGCTGCTGACGATTGAAACCAATGGCGCGGTTACCCCGGAAGATTCCGTTGCGCTGGCGGCCCGCATCCTGCAGGACCAGTTGCAACTGTTCATCAACTTCGATGAGCCGCAACAGATCCGCGCCGAGGAACCGCAAGACGACCTGCCGTTCAACCGCAACCTGCTGCGCAAGGTTGACGAACTCGAACTGTCCGTACGGTCGGCCAACTGCCTGAAGAACGACAATATCGTCTACATTGGCGACTTGGTGCAGAAGTCGGAGCAGGAAATGCTTCGCACGCCGAACTTTGGCCGCAAGTCGCTGAATGAGATCAAGGAAGTTCTGGTCTCCATGGGCTTAGGGCTGGGCATGAGCGTTTCTGGCTGGCCGCCGGAAAACATTGAGGATCTGGCCAAGCGGCTGGAAGAGCCGTTTTAGGCCGGAATAGGGAATCACATTCATGCGTCACGGCGTTGCCGGCCGAAAGCTCGGCGTTACCTCCACCCATCGCCTCGCCATGTTTCGCAACATGGCGCATGCGCTTCTGAAGCACGAGCAGATCACCACGACGCTGCCCAAGGCGAAAGAACTTCGTCCGGTTGCTGAAAAGCTGATCACCCTGGGCAAGAAGGGCGGCCTTGCCAACAAGCGGCTGGCCTATGCTGAACTGCGCGACGACGTGATCGTGACGAAATTGTTCAGCACCTTGGCGGATCGATACAAGACAAGGGCGGGCGGTTATACCCGCGTGATGAAGGCCGGCATACGCTATGGCGACGCGGCGGACATGGCGGTGATCGAACTGGTTGACCGTGATACGACCGCCAAAGGCCAGGACAGCGGTCCGGTTCAGGCGAAGGAAGAAGAAACCGAAGAGTAAGGGGGGCGAAGCATGGAGATCGCACCATGGCGCATCGCAATCCGATTGGAATTGTGATGCGCCATACCTCTTTGTTTTCAAGCAGATTCACGCTTCGGAACTTTCAACCCTCCGGCGATCTGCCATAGCCTCCGTGGCGCGACTGATTCTAGCTTCCCGACAGGCCCCACGCTTCTGGGAAGAAATAATCCTTCCAGGAAGTGGGTCTTGCTTTCACTGTTCCCACATCGGCCATGAACGCTGCCGCCCGCAGCGTTTGTAGCGGAACGGTGGTCCATTCGGTTCCTGGGGATGATCCGGCTGCCGCGACGAAGTCGATGGACAGTTTGGAGTCGCTGTCCTCGATCCAGTAGCGCGATGCTGTCCGGATATCGGCGCGAACCCGCTCGGTGGCTTCCGTCATGGCCTCGTAGACCGCTTGATAAAGCTTGGGGTTGCGATCATGGAACCGCATCGAGGTGTAGGCGACCGTATAAGTCGTGGGTCCGCCCGCGAGGTCGAACGAGTTCGCCACGGCATGGATGTTCGGATGCTCCAACTGCTGCTGCAAATAAGGCGGCAGAGCGACCATGCAGTTGACGTCCCCACTGCCGGTCAGCAGGGCGATTGTCGCATCCGCCGGCGACATGCTCACGGTCGCGGCGTCGAAGCGGGCAAAGTCCTTCATCCCGTATAGCCGCACCGCCGCCTGCTGCACGGTGACGGCGGGTGACGATACTTTAACCGATGGCACGGGTATGCGCTTGCACTTGCCCAGATCAGCGATCGTCTTGATCTCGGGATCGGAACTGGTGATGGCGTAGGGCAGCGTGACCAACGCGGTGATTGCGCGCACCTCCTGCGGGGTGCCGCGCGCCTTTGCCCATAGCGTGAACATCCCGTTTGGGCTGCCGCCGACGATATCCACCGAGTCCGACAGCAGCGCGTCGTTCATCGCCGTGGGACCGTTGAAGCGGTTGGCGGTGACCTTCACGTCTGGAACGCCGAGCGCCGCCGCGTGCTTCTGGATCAGCTTTTCGTGCTCGATGACGTTGAACTGAAGGTAGCCCATGGAAAACTGGCGGGCGATCCGCACCTCTGGCACTTCGGCGTGAGCGGCGGAGATGATGGCGATCGCCAGCGCGGCGGCTTTCCAGATCGTTTTCATGGTTACCTTATTGGACGGCGGGTCAGGGGATCATCCAAGGCAGGACATATTGCTGGAGGACCACCAGAAGCCCCAGCAGCAGGGTCAGGGCGACACTGTGCTTGAAGGTGCGCGCGAAGACCACGCCCTCCTGCCCTTTCAGGTCGGTGACGGACACGCCGGTGGCGATGTTCTGCGGCGAGATCATCTTGCCCATGACGCCGCCCGAGGAGCTCGTCGCGGCGATCAGAGCCGGGTTCAGGCCAAGCTGATTGGCCGCCACGACTTGCAGGTTGCCGAACAGCGCATTGCCGGAGGTGTCGCTGCCGGACAGGAAAACCGCCACCCAGCCCAGGAACGGCGAAACCAGCGGGAACACCCTGCCCATCGAGGCGACGCCCAGGCCCAGCGTGTAATTCATGCCGGAATAGTTCATCAGGTAGGCCAGCGCGACGATCAGCATGACAGTGAGGATCGCGACCCGGCTTTGCCGCCACGTGTCACTTACGGCGGCCAGGAACCGGGCGGGACCGAGGCCGACAAGCGCCGCTGTGATGACCGCGGCCAGCAAGATCGCCGTGCCGGTCGCCAGCGGCTGGAACACCCAGATCGCGGCATACGGCTTGTTGTCATAGAGGGTGATCGCGACCTGATTGTGCAGCCTTGGCCAGGGAACCGTAATCTGACCGATCGTGAATATCGTGAAGTGCGTCCATAGGATGACGACCACCGACACGACAATCCATGGCAGCCAGCCTTGCCATCCGGGGACGGCGCCCACGACCTTGGCGGATGCCTTGATCCCCACCATGAACGTTGGATCAGGCGCAGGCTTCCAGACCCGCAGGAAGCCCAGGGTCACGATCAGGGCAGTCAGCGACGACAGCACGTCCGTCAGCGCGTAATCAAGGTAGTTTGACGCGATGAACTGCCCAGCGGCGAAGCTGGCGCCAGCGATCAGCAGCACTGGCCACAGCGCCCTGACCGACCGCATGCCGCCATAGAGCGCCATGACATAGAACGGCAGGAGCATGGCGAGGAACGGCAACTGACGTCCAATCATGGCGCCGAGTTTCTCGGCGGGCAGGCCAGTGACCTGGCCAAGCACGGTGACAGGGGCGCCGAGGGCGCCGAAGGCAACCGGGGCGGTGTTGAAGATCAGGGTGAAGGTCAGCGCCTCCAGCGGCGGGAAGCCGACCAGGATAAGCAGCGCGCTGGTGATGGCGACGGGCGTGCCAAAGCCTGAAATCCCTTCCAGCAGGCAGCCGAAGCAGAAGCCGATCACGACCAGCACGATACGCCGGTCATTCGGCAGATGCTCCCGCACCCATTCGCGGAAGGCGCCGAAGCGGCCGGAGGCCACGGCGATGTTGTACAGCAGCAGGGCGTTGACGACGATCCACATGACCGGCCAGAGGGCGAACACCGCGCCCGCGGCCATGCTGTCGATAGCCAGATCCGGTGGAAAGCCCCAGCCCAGCACGGCGATCCAGAACGCGGCAAGCAATCCACCCACCGAAGCCTTCCAAGCTGGCTGGCGCATCAGCCCCAGCATGATCAGGGCAATGGCGATTGGCAGGGCGGCCATCAGGAACGACAGCGGCAGGCTGTCAGCGATGGGCCGCAGACGTTGGTGAAACAAAGAACGTGCCTCCTGGCCGGACTACGCGCCGGAACGCAGCCGACCGAATATTGGATAGCTCCGCCGGAATGAGCGGTAGGGCTTATCTATCAGCCATTGATTGAGGAACGGATTTAGCTGAGGCTTGAGCGTCAGGCATCAGGATTGGCCCGTTGGTTGCACTGTAGATAGAGCGGCAGGAGGCCTGGCAACAGGCAACTGACGCGTCAGTACATTGAGTTGTTCAGCCGAGCCGCATGGCCAGCGTGATTCGCGGAATGCCAAATGCCATGCTGTTGCTGATAGCAGCTCGTGTCGGGAATGAACTATGTTGGTGTCCAGAGTGATCCTGCCCTATTTCCCCCAGCGCGCGGATCAATGTCGGGGCCATGCGTTGTAACTGTTCGGTAACACATGGCCGGCGCCAGTGCAAACGGACGCCGCCAGCGCGGGAGCCCTTGCTTGGCAGGACCAGGGCCGCATTACGAGCAGGTGGCGTTGAGCGCACGACAATTCGCCTCGAATCCAGCGGAGATGAACTCAGGACGCTTGTAGAGGCCCTTCATCCAGCTAGCGAGCATGCAAAGTTCATCAAGCTTCAGGATTTCGTCCAATGTCCCCGGCGGGAACGACAGGCAGAAGCTTTCAGCAATGATGCCCAGCAGCGCTTCCACTTGCTCGATGATGAGGCCGCAGTCGGTTTCAAGCGCGGCGGTGCGAATCAGAAGCGTCTCATCGACTTCGTATTCGTCACGGATCAGCTTCACGATCCAGCGGAACATGTGCATCCAGTTCTTCACGTCATCGGTCGGGCGTGACATGGGCATGCCTCTGGTATCGGTGGCCTTGGCGTATCAGTGGCATGAAAGTGATAACAAAGGCTTTACGGGTGATGATGCAGGTATGTTACACGATCGAATTCGTGCAGGCATGGCATAGAGCTTAAGGCGTCATCAATAGGGCTTCCCCGTGGCAGCGTCAGGCGCGACATTCCAAGGATGGCCATTCAACCCAGTCCGCCCACCAATAAGGTTTCCCATCAGACTCGCCTGACGGCTGTGATCGTCGCGTGCGCGTTGTTCATGCAGAACCTTGACTCCACCGTCATTGCCACCGCGCTGCCGACAATGGCGCGGGCTTTTGGCTATGATCCGGTGCGGATGAACGTGGCGCTGACATCATACCTGCTCAGCCTGACGGTGTTCATACCGGCCAGTGGCTGGGTGGCGGATCGCTTTGGCACGCGCAACGTGTTTCGCGCCGCGATTGTTGTGTTCACCGTGGGCTCGGTCTTGTGCGGCCTGTCCGACGGGCTAGCCGAGCTTGTCGCCTCACGCATCCTGCAAGGCATGGGTGGCGCCATGATGGTGCCGGTCGGCCGCCTGCTGTTGCTGCGGACAGCGGCGAAGACCGAACTGGTTGCGGCGATGGCCTGGTTGACCATGCCAGCCCTGCTGGGGCCTGTTGTTGGCCCTCCGATGGGAGGATTTATCGTCACCTACTTCAACTGGCGGTGGACGTTCTTTATCAACATTCCGGTCGGCCTGATCGGCTTGGTGGCGGTGACGCTGTTCATCAAGGATTTCCGGGAAACGCCGCGCGGCGGATTTGACCTGCGCGGGCTGGCATTGTCGGGCGTGGCGCTGCTTTGCGTAATGGGAGCACTGGAAACGGTTGGCCGTGGCGTGGTGCCGGAGGAAATGACGGCGGCGATGCTGGTGGGCGGGCTGGCCATGGCCTTTGGTTATTACCTGCATGCGCGGCGGCATCAGGCTCCGCTGCTGGACTTCACGTTGATGCGGCTGCCCTGCTTTGGGTTGTCGTTCACGGCGATGATGCTGTTTCGCACCGGCATCGGCGCCATTCCATTCCTGCTGCCGATGATGCTGCAGGTTGGGTTCGGACGAGCGGCGGTGGAAAGCGGGCTGATTACGTTCGCGAGTTCCGCCGGGGCGTTGGTGATGAAGCCGGGCGCGCAGTATGCGCTGCGGCTGTTCGGCTTTCGGGACACGTTGATCTGGAACGGGGTGCTCAGCGGCATCATGCTGATTGCGTGCGCCGCGTTCCGGCCGACATGGCCGGCGGCGGCGATCTATCTGGTTCTGCTGGTGGGCGGCTTTCTGCGGTCCCTTCAGTTCACGGCCTATAACACGCTGGCTTATGGCGACGTGCCTCGGCCGCAAATGAGCGCTGCGACCAGCCTGTACACCGCCGGCCAGCAGCTTGCGGCGACGATCGGGGTTTCAGTCGGCGCGCTGGCGCTGGAGGCGGCACGGACGTTGTCCGGGCATGTGACGCCGCAGACATCGGATTTCAGCGCGGCATTTGTCGCGGTGGGCGCGATGACGCTGGCGGCGGCGCCGATCGCTTTGTTCATGCCGATGACGGCCGGGGACGATCTGACGGGACGCCATGCGCCGCCGCCGGCGCCCAAGGCGGGGGAGTAACTGAGACGCATGCCTGCCAGATCTTCATTTATCATGACGACAGGAAGGACGATCTACTTTGGCTTCCAGTGGAATGTCTGTAACTTAAGGCTGGATCCAAAGAGCGAGTAGGATTCGCAATAGGATGGAGCCGTTTCGAAAATCATTTGCACGTCTCTCACATTGAACGGTGGCGCATCAAGGCGCGGGAAGGCGTGGTGAACGAGACGGGATGTATCCCCATGCACTTTGTCTTTGTTGATCCTAAAGTCGCCGATGGTCTCAGGCTGGACATCGGTGAACAATACATGGCTGTACTGTCTCAACTTTGGGAGAACGGCGCTGATCTGCGCATTGGAGATATGCTGAAACACTTCTCGGATCAGGCACAACTCGCCGTTCGGCAGATCATCCGAGGTGATGTCAATACGCTCAAAGCGAATATGGTCGTCACTAAATCGTTTTTGATTTTCTTCGATCAACGGTTGGACGACATCCGTGCCGATGTAGTTAACGCCGGAGGCAGCGATCATCCGGCCGACGCGGAAGTC
>CAXTXZ010000091.1:0-9898 GCA_964248015.1 uncultured Rhodopila sp.
ACGCGGGCGATGAACTGGCTGATGATGTCGCGTTCTTCGTTCGTCATTGGCAATCCCCTGGCGGTCAAGCAGCGTGATCCGAACCGGATGCATGTGGCACGGGAGAGGCTTTGTTTCAATGGCGCGCGGGTTGATCCGTTTTATACTGAAAAATACTTCGCGCGCGGGTTCAGCACGACAATCGCGCTGGTGGATTGCTCGGGGTGCAACTGGAATTCGTCAGACAGCTCAATGCCGATGCGGTCGGCCTTGAGCATTGCCAGGATCGGCGCCTGATCCTCCAGACGCGGGCAGGCGGGGTAGCCGAAGGAATAGCGGCTGCCGCGGTAGCCCTGGGCAAGCATCCTCTCCATGTCGCGGTCGTCCTCGTGGGCGAAGCCGAGTTCAGCGCGTATGCGCTTGTGGACGTACTCCGCCATGGCCTCGGCCATCTCGACCGACAGGCCGTGCAGGTAGAGGTAGTCCTGGTAGCGGTTGTCGTCGAACCAGGCGCGCGCGGTGTCGGAGGCTTTTTGGCCGACCGTCACCACTTGCAGGCCGATCACGTCGCGCTCCGCTTCGTCGATGTCGCGGAAGAAGTCAGCGATGCACTCGCCGTCTTCCTTGGGCTGGCGGGGCAGGGCGAAGCGGGTGATCTCGGTGACGCCGTCAGGCTCGAAGATGACGAGGTCGTTGCCCTGGCCGGCGGCCTTCCAGTAGCCATAGGCGGCTTGCGGCTTCAGGATGCCCTGCGCCTCGCACAGGGTCAGCATGCGGCGCATGACGGGACGCAGCTCCTGCTTCGCCCAGCCGAGGAAATCATCCAGCGTGCGGCCCTGTTTGCGGAAGCCCCACTGGAATTGGTACAGGCTGCGCTCGTTGACGAAGGGCACGATGGCCTTGGGGGCGGATTCCACCACGCGGGCGCCCCAGAACGGGGGCTGGATGACCGGAACATCCTGGGTCAGCCTGCGGCGGCGGGCCTGGACGGCGAGCACATCGACCGGCTGGAAGGCGCGGCTGTCGGCCTGCCCCAGGGTGCGGCTGGTGTTGCGCGCCTTGCCGACCCGCTTGGCCTGGATCGCCGCGAGGTAGTCGTCGAAGCCGTTGCCGGTCACCCGGTCCATCAGGTGCAGGCCGTCGAAGGCGTCGCGGGCATAGGCGACGCGGCCGGAGGCGTAGGCCTGGACGCAGTCGTCTTCCACGTAGTTGCGGGTCAGCGCCGCGCCGCCAAGCAGGACGGGGATTTCCAGGCCCTGGCGGGACATTTCCTCCAGGTTCTCGCGCATCACGACGGTGGATTTCACCAGCAGGCCGGACATGCCGATGGCGTGCGCGTGGTTGTCCTGCACGGCTTGCAGCATGTCCGCCAGCGGCACCTTGATGCCAAGGTTGACGACGCGGTAGCCGTTGTTGGTCAGGATGATGTCGACCAGGTTCTTGCCGATGTCGTGCACGTCGCCCTTCACCGTGGCCAGGACGATGGTGCCTCTTTCCTGGCCCTCGACGCGCTCCATCATCGGCTCCAGGTAGGCGACGGCGGACTTCATCGTTTCGGCCGATTGCAGCACGAAGGGCAACTGCATCTTGCCCGCGCCGAACAGGTCGCCGACGACCTTCATGCCGTCGAGCAGGACGTTGTTGATGATGTCGAGCGGCTTCAGGGTCCGCAGCGCCTCGTCGAGGTCGTCGGTCAGGCCCTTGCGGTCGCCGTCCACGATGCGGTCCTTGAGGCGGCCCTCGGGGGTGATGGCGCGTTCCTTTTTCACGGCGTCGGCCAGCTTGCGGCCGGCGAACAGTTCCAGCAGACGTTGCAGCGGGTCGTAGCCCTCGCGGCGGCGGTCGAAGATCAGGTCCTCCGCGACCTGCCGTTCTTCCTCGGCGATCAGGTGCATCGGGCGGATCTTCGAGACGTGGATGATCGCGCCGCTCATGCCGGCGCGGCGGGCGTGGTCGAGGAAGACGCTGTTCAGCACGGCGCGGGCGGCGGGGTTGAGGCCGAAGCTGACGTTGGACAGGCCGAGGATGATCTGGATGTCGGGGAATTCGGCGCGGATCTGGGCGATGCCCTCCAGCGTCCATTGCGCCAGCTTGCGGTCGTCCTCGTTGCCGGTGGCGACGGTGAAGGTCAGCGGGTCGATCAGCAGGTCGGACTGCGCGAGGCCGTGGCGGTCGCAGGCGAAATCGACCAGGCGGCGGGCGATGCGGAGTTTTTCTTCAGGCGTCTTGGCCATGCCAACCTCGTCGATGGTCAGCGCGATCACGGCCGCGCCGAAGCGCTTGGCCAGGATCAGGCGGTCGGTGGCGGCCTTCTCGCCGTCCTCGAAGTTGATGGAGTTGATGATCGGCTTGCCGCCGTGCAGCTTCAGCGCGGCCTCGATGACCGGGGTTTCGGTGCTGTCGATGACCAGCGGGCTGTTCACGGAGGCGGTGAAGCGGCGGATGATCTCGGTCATCTCGGCGTTTTCGTCGCGGCCGACGAAGGCGGTGCAAACGTCCAGGGCATGCGAGCCTTCGGCGATCTGCTCGCGGCCGATGGAGACGCAGCCGTCCCAATCGCCTTTTTCCTGGGCTTCCCGCCATTTCTTCGAGCCGTTGGCGTTGCAGCGCTCGCCGATGGCGAAGATGGCGTTTTCCTGGCGCAGCGGTTCGGCTTGGTACAGGCTGGCGACGCTGGGCACCCAGACCGCCTTGCGGGCGACGGGGGCAGGACGGAAGCCGCCCTTGCGGCGCAGCATGGCGTCGAGCGCGGCGATGTGCCCGGTCGAGGTGCCGCAGCAGCCGCCGATCAGGTTGACGCCATCGTCGGTCACGAAGCGGTCGAGCCAGGAGGCGAGGTCGGCGGCGCCGAGGGGATAATGCGTGTGGCCGTCCACCAGCTCGGGCAGGCCGGCGTTGGGCTGGACGGAGATCAGGCCGGGCCAGTTGGCGGCGAGCCAGCCGACGTGCTCCGCCATCTCCTGCGGGCCGGTGGCGCAGTTCAGGCCCATGAGCGGCACGTCGAGCGCCTTGACCACGGCGGCGGCGGCGGCGATGTCGGGGCCGACCAGCAGGGTGCCGGTGGTCTCCACGGTCACCTGCACGAAGATCGGCGTGTCGGTTCCGGCGTCGCGGCGGGCGATCTTGGCGCCGTTGACCGCTGCCTTGATTTGCAGCGTGTCCTGGCAGGTCTCGATCAGGATGGCGTCGACGCCGCCGGCGATCAGGCCACGGCATTGTTCGGCGAGCGCGGCCTCTAGCGGGTCGTAGGGAATGTTGCCGAGGCTGGGCAGCTTGGTGCCGGGGCCGACGCTGCCGATGACCCAGCGGGGGCGGTCGTCGGAGAAGCTGTCGGCGGCCTCGCGCGCCAGCTCGCCGGCGGCCTTGTTGATCTCGAAGGCGCGGTCGGCGAGGTCGAATTCGGCCAGGGTGACCGGGGAGCCGCCGAAGGTGTTGGTTTCCACCATGTCGGCGCCGGCGGCGAAATAACCCTTGTGGATGTCGCGCACCATGTCCGGGCGGGACAGCACCAGGACGTCGGTGCAGTTTTCCCGGCCCCAATAGTCTTTCTCGATGTCCAGGGTCAGCGCCTGGACGTGGCTGCCCATGCCGCCGTCGCACAGCAGCACGCGATCACGCAGGGCATCGAGCAAGTGGGGACGGTTCATTCGACTGCTTTCAGAAGGCGCGTTGGAGCGAGGCGGGTTGCGGCGCGTCGGCGACGCGGACGGCGGACCAGATGCGGATCGGCAGGGCGCCTGGGATGGCGGCCGGGTCACGCCATTCGAGGCCCGCCGTGATGAGCATTCGCTTAAGGGATTCGTCGGAAAATCCCGGCCAGCGGTGGGCCAGCTTGCCGGTCAGGTCAGTGCGCTGGTGCTGCGCGAGGTCGATGACCAGCAGGTTGCCTCCGGCGTGCAGCACGCGGGCGGCTTCGGCGATGGCGCCATCCGGGTCCTCGGCGTGGTGCAGGACCATTTGCAGCACAACGATGTCGAAGCAGCGGTCGGCGAGCGGCAGGCGGTACATGTCCGCCAAGCGGACGGCGCAATGGGCGAAGCCGGGGCCGGACAGGCGCGAGCGGGCGAGGGCCAGCATGGCCTTGGAGGCATCGACGCCCAGCGCCTGGCGGACGCGGGGAGCGAGGAGTTCCAGGACGCGGCCGGTGCCGGTGCCGATGTCGAGCAGCCGCGCGTTGGAGGCAGGCGGGACCAGGGTCAGCAGCGAAGCCTCGACAGCCTGGGCGGGCAGGTCCAGGGCGCGCATCTCGTCCCAGTCGGCGCCCTTCTGGCGAAAGGATTCCGAGGCCACGCGGGCGCGTTCGGCAAGGACGCGAGCGGCCTGGCGGCGATCGGCCTCCAGCACCGGATCGTCCGGCGGCAGGCGGGCGACAAGTTCGCGGGGCAGCGCGCCGTCGTCGCCGGTGGGCAGGGCGAACCAGACGTTGGCGCCCTCGCGCACACGGTCGAGCAGGCCGCAGTCGCACAGCAGCTTCAGGTGGCGCGACAGCCGGGGCTGCGACTGGCCGAGGATTTCGGTGAATTCCATGACGCAGAACGCGCCGCGTGCCGCGAGCGCCAGGAGGCGCAGGCGGGTTGGTTCAGCGGCGGCGCGCAGGCTGGCGAGGAGGTGCTCCATGGCCTGCGCCTAATGACATAAAGATATCCTTATGTCCAGACGGCGCCATGTCCAGGCGGCGCTTGGCGATGCTTCACGCTGTTGCGTCAGGCAGGACGATCGCGATCACAGCTTTTCGGTTGGCCCGCCGGTTCCGGCGGGCAGGGTCTTCAGGTGGTCGAGCACGGCGGGGACGCCGTCGATCACCTGGAACAGCGCCCGGCTTTCGGGAGCGGCGAACCCTTGGGCGATGGCGTGGTCGATCATCGCGACCAGCGGACCGGCCCAGCCGGAAACGTTGCAGATCAAGATTGGCTTGTCATGCTGGCCAAGCTGCTTCCAGGTCAGGATCTCGAACGTCTCGTCGAAGGTGCCAAGGCCGCCGGGCATGATCAGGAAGGCATCCGCTTCCGTGTAAAGACGGGTCTTGCGAACGTGCATGCTTTCGGTGACGACCATTTCGGTCGCGCCCTCATGAGCGACCTCAAGCCTGGTCAGGAACTGCGGGATGACGCCGAAGACGACGCCGCCGCCAGCCAGCACGGCATCGGCGACAACGCCCATGATGCCGATGCGGCCGCCGCCATAGACCAGCCGGATGCCGGCCTCGGCGAGGCCGGCGCCCAAAGTTCGCCCTGCCTCGGCATAGGCGGGGTTGATGCCGACGCGGGAGCCACAGAACACGGCCAATGAGTGGATAGCTGTCATGGTTCGCCTTTTAATCAGTCTTACAGTTTGGCCGGTTGGCCTAAAATCTGCTAGCGAATCATTCCTGCGTTGCAGCGTGCTGCTGGCGCTTGCCGATTGATGAAGGGAAAAGTGTTTGCAAATGGCGAATCGAAAACTGGCGTATGCCGCTGTCGCGCTGTCAGCCGTGGGCGTTGCGGCGGCGGGCGCGGCGCGGGCGGACGGCCCCGACCTTATTGCCGTGCGGCAGGCAGCGTTCTCCCTGAACAACGGCAGCTTTGGGTTCATCCGCTCCGTCGTGGCGGCGAAGGGCGATGTCAAGCCCTTGGAGGCGCCGGCGAAAGCCATCGCCAAGTGGGCCGCGGTGATCCCGACGATGTTCCCCAAGGGAACCGAAACGGGCGACGACACCAAGGCGCTGCCGGAGATCTGGTCGGACCCAGCCGGCTTCCAGAAAGCCGCGGCGACAATGGGCACGGCCGCGACCAAGCTGGCTGACGCGGCGAAGGCCGGCGACGCCGAGGCTGTCGCCGCCGACACCAAGGTCTTGGGCGAGGCTTGTGGCGGCTGCCACCGGCCCTATCGCGCGAAGTAAGGCGGCGGGGGTGGTTTGGCGATCTTCGCGCCCGGAGGTTTTTCATCTGCCATCGGCGTGCGCGCGTCCAGGCGAGCGCTGGCAGACGGGGTCCGTCAGATCACCCAGCCGCCATCCACCGCGATGTCCTGGCCGGTGACTTGGCGGGCGTGATCGCTGAGCAGGAAGAGGATCGCGCCAGCCACGTCTTCGGCCGTCGAGACGCGTTTCAGGGCATATTCGGACGCCATCCGGTCTTTTGCGTCATCCGGCGTGATGCCGAGGCGTTGCGCCATGTCGGCGCGGACGCGGTCGAAGCGTTCGCCCTCCACCATGCCGGGGCACACGCAGTTCACCGTGACGCCATAGGGGCCGGCTTCCAGCGCGGCGGACTTGGTCAGGCCGCGCAGGCCCCATTTGGAGGCGCTGTAGGCGGCTCGGCCCGCCCGGCCTCGCAGCCCGAAGGTGCCGCCGACATTGACGATGCGGCCGGAACGGCGGGCGATCATCCCCGGCATCACCGCGCGCATCGTCAGGAAGCAGCCGGTGACGTTCAAGGTCATGATCTGCTCGAATTCGGGCAGGGTGTTTTCCCAGAACGGCCGGCCGAGCGGGCCGGAGCCTCCGGCGATGTTGACGAGGAAATCGACGCGGCCGGCGAAGGCCATGTCCGCCACGGCCATGGCGGCGGCGACATCGCGTTCCCGGGTGATGTCGCAGGCGGCGACGACGGCGCGGCGGCCGGTGGCCTCGATTTCCCGTGCCAGGGGCCGGGCCGCGTCGGCGTCGCGGGCGACCAGGAGAAGGTCGGCGCCGGCGGCGGCGAGGCTTCGGGTGACAGCGGCGCCCATGCCCTTGGCGGGGCCGGTGACCAGTCCAACACGTCCTTGCAGCACAGGCGCGCCACTCCTTTTGCGTAACATGGACTGGGCTTGTGCAATGGATGTGCCGTTGGCGTTGCGCTGGCCGCGGCGGCGATTGACTTGGCGTCACGGATCGGTAGTATTGTCTTAATAATTAAACGGGTTCGTTATGGACTGTGGGGGAAGCATGATATCACTGGTGCGGCGCCTTTGCCTTTGCCTTGTTGTCGCGGCGTCGGTTTTCGCGGCGCGTCCAGCCGCGGCGGAAGACACCATCAAGGTTGCCTATGTCGATCCGTTGTCAGGTCCCTTCGCGTCCGGCGGCGATGAGTTCCTGAAGGTTTTCGCCTATATCCTGGCCAAGGTGAACGCTGATGGCGGCGCGCTGGGCAAGAAGTTCGAACTGGTGCCGTTCGACGACAAGCTGCAGCCGGCCGACGCGCTGATCGCGCTGAAGACGATCACTGACCAGAACATTCCGTTCGTCATGCAGTGCACCGGATCGAATGTCGGCGCGGCGCTGATCGACGGCGTCGCGAAAAACAACGCGCGCAATCCTGACAACCGCATCCTGTACCTGAACTGCGGCGCGCTGGCGACGGAACTGACCAACGAGAAATGCGACTTCTGGCAGTTCCGCTTCACCGGCAACGTGGAGATGCGGGCGGCGGCGCGGATCAAGGCGCTGCCGAAAGACGTCAAGAAGGTCTACCTGCTCAACCAGGATTACCTGTTCGGCCAGTCGGTGCAGCATGACACGCGCAAGTGGCTGGCGAAGCTGCGACCAGATATCGAGGTCGTGGGCGACGAGCTGATGCCGTTCGGCAAGGTGCAGGACTTTTCGTCCTATGTCGCCAAGATCAAGGCGTCGGGCGCGCAATCGGTGATCACCGGCAACTACAACCGTGACTTGAACCTGCTGATCAAGGCGGCGGTGGACAACGGACTGGACGTGCGGTTCGACACCTACCTGGCGCATTTGATCGGCGGCCCCACCGCCATCGGATCGGCCGGTGAGCACCGCCTGTCCACGATCACGGAATTCGATCCGAACGTGCCGGTGGAACTGAAGAAGCCTGACGCCGAGGCGTTCACCAACGGCTGGCGCGCCAACCACGACACGGATTTCTCGGAAGTTCCCTTCCTGACGATGTTCCAGATGTTGGCGCGCGCGATCAACACGGCGGGTTCGACCGACCCGCTGAAGGTCGCGCTGGCGCTGGAGGGCATGAAGGCGACCGACCTGGTGGGATTTCCGGTGGAGATGCGCAAGGAGGACCATCAGCTTCTGATGCCGTACTACGCCGCCAGCTTCGCGCGCGACGTGAAGTATGACTCGGAGAAGACCGGCCTGGGCTGGAAGACCGACTTCGTCGCAACGACCGAGGACCTGACCTTGCCGACGACCTGCAAGATGAAGCGCCCCACGAGCTGACGGTCTCCCTCATGGAGACGATCATCATCTCGTTGCTGAACGGGCTGGTCTACGGCATGCTGCTGTTCATGCTGGCGAGCGGGCTGACGCTGATCTTCAGCATGATGGGCGTGCTGAACTTCGCGCATGCCAGCATCTACATGCTGGGCGCCTACCTGGCGTACCAGGTGAGCCAGATTGTCGGTTTCTTTCCCGCGCTGGTCGTCGCGCCCGTGCTGTGCGGGCTGGTCGGCGCGGCCATCGAGATCTGGGGCCTGCGGCGGGTGCACCAGAACGGCCACATCGCCGAGTTGCTGTTCACCTTCGGGCTGGTGTTCATCATCCAGCGCCTGGTGCAGATGACGTGGGGGATGCTGCCAATGGCGTACCGGGTGCCTCCGTCGCTGGATTTCCCGCTGTTCACGATCTATGGGGCGAATTTTCCGGCGTATCGCGGGTTCATGCTGCTGGTTTCCGGCTGCATGCTGCTGGCGACGTGGCTGCTGCTGAAGAAGACGCGGATCGGGCTGATCATCCAGGCGGCGCTGACGCATCCGGGCATGGTCAGCGCGCTGGGGCATAATGTCCCGATGGTCTTCACCACGGTGTTCGCCGGCGGCTGCCTGCTGGCGGGACTGGCGGGGGTGATCGGCGGCAACTACCAGACGACGGAGCCGGGGATGGCCGATGCGATGGGCCCGATCGTTTTCGTGGTCGTCGTGTTCGGCGGGCTGGGCTCGCTGGCGGGCTGCTTTGTCGCGTCCATCATCATGGGGCTGATCCAGACCTTCGCGGTCGTGGTGGACTACTCGATCGCCGACCTGTTGCGCCCGCTCGGGCTGGCGGTGTCGGGCGACACGTTGCTGACCGAGGTGCTGACGGTGCCGGTGGCGCGCATCGGCGCGCTGCTGCCGTTCGCGATGATGGTGCTGATCCTGTTCTTCCGGCCGCGCGGGCTGATGGGGACGCGGGACGCATGAGGACGCTCTGGCTGACGGTCGCGCTGGTGCTGGCGGCGATCGCGCTGCCCTGGTGCTTCTATGACTGGGCGCATCACCGGCATGCCGGGTTCCTGATCTCCATGCTCAGCCAGTGCGGCATGATGGTGATCCTGGCGCTGTCGTACAACATGCTGCTGGGGCAGGCCGGGCTGTTCTCGCTGTGCCACGCGACGTTCTTCGGCATTGGCGGCTACGCCATGATCCATTTCCTGGATGCCGCCGGCGCTGGCGACCTGCCGGTGCCGATGGAACTGATGCCCCTGCTGGCCGGGCTGTGCGGCATGGCCCTGGCTGCCTTGTTCGGCATCATGGCGACGAAGCAGCGGGCGACGGCGTTTGCCATGATCACCCTTGGCATCGGCGAGCTGATGGCGACCTCGGCGCTGATGTTCCATCATTTCTTCGGCGGCGAGGGCGGGGTCAGCACCAACCGCATGATCGACCGCAGCCTGTTCGGCTTATCTTATGCGTCGGGTTTGCAGGTCTACTACCTGATACTGGCCTGGACGGTGATCGCGGCGCTGCTGATGTATTACCTGACCCTGACGCCGCTGGGGCGCATGGCGAACGCCACGCGGGACAATTTCGAGCGCACGCAGTTCATCGGCTATGACCCGCGCATTGTGCGCTTCATCCAGTTCGCCCTGGCCGGCTTCTTCGCGGGCATTGGCGGCGGGCTGTATGCCATCACGTATGAGATCGTGACATTTGACGCGCTGGCCGCGCCGCTGTCGGCGAACGCGTTGCTGATGGCGTATATCGGCGGGACGGCGTCCTTTGGCGG
>CAXTXZ010000092.1:0-9898 GCA_964248015.1 uncultured Rhodopila sp.
GCATTGCCTTGCCCGGCAAGCAGAGCCAGCGAGGCCGCCTGCATGGCCGCGGCCTTTTCCGCGATCATGCGCTGATACTCAAGAGCGGTACAGGTGCCTTGCGCCATCAGGAGGCTGCGGCGATAGATTGTTTCCCACGATGCCAACATGAGTTGCGTCATCATGAACGGGACGGCACTGGCGTCGCGCTGCTTGCGTTTTTTCATCAGTCGTAGATATGGCTCATGCGGTCGAAGTTGCTATCACTACTTCGACAAACGTGCGGGTGCTCGGCAGATATCACCAACTCGGCAACGCCCTGCATCTTGGCTTCCAACACGTAACAAATTACATGATCAGGTATCCGGGGCGGTTTCAGGGCGTTAAAAGCGTCGGACCAAGCGCCCGCACGCCGTCCGGTTCGCCTATCGACACCACCTAACGCAGTATCCGGGCCTCCGGATCATATGAAAGGAACGGTCATGTCCATCCTCGCCTGGCTTATTCTCGGGCTTATTGCCGGCTTTATCGCGAGCAAGATCGTCAACAAGAGTGGCAGCGGCCTCATGCTCGACATCGTGCTTGGGGTGGTTGGGGCTTTTGTCGGCGGCTTCCTGTTCTCGTTCTTTGGCGCCGCGCCGGTCACCGGCCTGAACATCTATAGCATCGTCGTCGCCGTGGTTGGCGCCGTCGTGGTGCTGTTCGTCTATCATGCGATCGAGGGCCGCCGGACGGTCTGACCCGTGTCAGCGCGCGGCATATGGCTGAGCTTGCTTACTCGGCCGCATGCCGCGCGGATTTCGCCGGGACCTTGCGGACGCCGGCTTTCTTGCCGCTCTTGGCCGCCGCTTTCTTCGCTGGCACAGGCTTGGCGGCTTTCCTGACCGGCCTTTCCGGGGATGCCTTGACAGGCGTTTCGGTAGCGGTCTTCGTGGACGCCTTGGCCCTCCGACCCCGTTTACCTTTCGGTATCAATGCCTTGCCTTTTTCGGCCAGCAACGCCACCGCGGCCTCTAGCGAGATGTCCTCCATGGGCACCCCGCGCGGCAAGTTGGCCACCGTCTTGCCGTGCTGGACGTAAGGCCCGAACCGTCCCTTTCGCACCGTCACAAGATCCTTGTCGCCCGGGTGCGGGCCGATTGTCCGCACGCTGGCCAGTTTCTTTGCCAAAAGATCAACTGCTCGGTTCAGGCCGAGCGCCAGCACATCGTCGTCCTTGTCCAGGGACCCAAAGACCACGCCCATCTTCACGTACGGACCAAAACGGCCAATGCCGGCTTCTATCTTTTCCCGTGTTTCCGGATGCAGCCCGACGTTGCGCGGCAGGGACAGCAGCCCCAGCGCCTGCTCCAGCGTCAGGTTCTCCCCGTCCATGCCACGCGTGAGCGAGGTGCGCTTTGGCCGCGCCTTCTTGTCCTCGGTGTTCTCGCCTTGCTGGACATAAAGGCCGTAGGGGCCACGGCGAACGGTGATCTCCTCGCCTGTTTCGGGGTGATGGCCCAATGAGCGCATGCCCTCCTTCAGGGTTTCACCGCCTTCCTCGCCCGCGTCGATCGCCAGGCGGCGGGTGTACTGGCAGGTTGGGTAGTTGGAGCAGCCGATGAAACTGCCGTAGCGGCCGAGCTTCAGGCCCAAGCGGCCGGTGCCGCAAGCGGCGCAGACACGAGGGTCGGAACCATCCTCGCGGGCGGGAAAGAAATGCGGCCCCAGGTCCTGATCGAGCGCGGAAATCACGTCGCTGATCTTCAAATCGCGCGTCTGCTCGACAGCCTTGGAAAATTCGTCCCAGAAGGCGCGCATCACCTTCCGCCAGTCCAATTGGCCAGCGGAAATGTTGTCGAGCTTTTCCTCAAGCGCGGCGGTGAAGTTGGTATCGACGTAATGCTCGAAGAAACTGACCAGGAAGGCGGTGACCAACCGGCCTCGGTCTTCCGGGACGAAGCGCTTCTTGTCCAACTTTACGTAGTTGCGATCTTGCAGCACCGACAGGATAGAGGCGTAGGTGGAGGGACGGCCGATGCCGAGTTCCTCCATTTTCTTGACCAGGCTGGCTTCCGAATAGCGCGGCGGCGGCTGGGTGAAGTGCTGGCTGGCATCGACTTTCTGGCGCCTGAGCGGGTCGCGCTCGCTCATCGGCGGCAGCATGCGGTTGTCGTCTTCGTCGGGAGCGCCGTCGGCTTTGTCGTCGGTGTCTTCCCGATACAGCTTCAGGAAGCCGTCGAAGGCGACGATCGAGCCGTTCGCGCGCAGCTTGATGGTGCCGGGCTTGCCGTTCACGCTGTTGGTTATGTCAACGCTGACCTGATCCAGTTCGGCCGATTGCATTTGCGACGCGACGGCGCGCTTCCAGATCAGTTCGTACAACCGCCGCTGATCGTGGTTCAGGCTGGCGGCGACGCTGTCCAGCGTGCGGGCGACGTCGGTTGGGCGGATCGCCTCATGCGCTTCCTGCGCGTTCTTTGCCTTGCTGGTGTACTCGCGCGGCGCGGCTGGCAGGTAGTTCGCGCCAAAGCTTTCCTTGACGTGGTCGCGGATGCTGGCGATCGCCTCCTGCGCCATCTGCACGCCGTCGGTCCGCATGTAGGTAATCAGGCCGGTGGTTTCGCCGTCTATGTCAACGCCTTCATACAGGCTCTGCGCCAGGCGCATTGTCTGCTGCGCGCCGAAGCCCAGCTTGCGCGACGCTTCCTGTTGCAGGGTCGAGGTCGTGAACGGCGGCGGCGGGTTGCGCTTGACGCGCCTGCGCTCGACCGTGCCGACGATGAACTGGCTGGCTTCGACCGCGGCCTTGGCGGCCAGCGCCAGGGTTTCCGTGTTCAGGTCGAACTGATCGAGCCGCTTGCCGTTCAGGTGCGTCAGCCGAGCGGTGAAGGGCGCGCCGGCTGGGGTGATGAACAGGGCTTCGATTGACCAGTACTCGCGCGGCTTGAAGACCTCGATCTCGGCTTCGCGCTCGCAGATCAGCCGCAGCGCGACGGATTGGACGCGGCCGGCGCTGCGGCTGCCGGGCAGCTTGCGCCACAGCACCGGCGACAGGGTGAACCCGACCAGGTAATCCAACGCTCGGCGTGCCATGTAGGCCTCGATCAGCGGCTGATCGAGTTCGCGCGGGTGGGCCATGGCGTGCTGGACGGCGTTGCGGGTGATCTCGTTGAAGGTGATGCGGCGGACGGTGACGCCCTTCAGCGCGTTCTTTTCCGCCAGCATGGCGCGGACATGCCAGGAGATCGCTTCCCCCTCGCGATCAGGGTCGGTGGCGAGGTAGAGCGTCTTCGCCCCCTTCAGCGCCTTGGCGATGGCGCCGACCTGCTTGTCGCCGCGGGCGTCGGATTCCCAGTCCATGGCAAAATCCTGGTCCGGCCGGACGCTTCCATCCTTGGGCGGAAGGTCGCGCACATGCCCGAAACTGGCCAGGACGGTGTAGCCGCCACCGAGGTAGCGGTTGATGGTCTTGGCCTTGGCGGGCGATTCGACGACGACAACGTCTGACATTGATCTGTGCGGTATCCTAATCAAAGGCGGCCGACAAAAGGGCGACCCGGTTGCCAGGGTATGTCTCTACACGTCCAGCCAACTCAAGTTCCAGTAGAACCGCGACGGTGACGGCCGGGGAGAGTTGGCAGCGCCGCACCAGATCGTCAACCAGTGTCGGATCGGCGGATAGTTGCGCCAGCACCTGAAGGCGCGCTTCGGCGGGGTTTGACGGCGCTTTATCCGAAATGTCCGTTGAAAAATCGATACTATCGTCGAAGTTCAATGCTGGTTCGGCCACCTCGCCGCCCCGGGTAGGCTCGAGGTGGGGTTCTTGCGGCAGGTTGTCGAGCACGTCCGCCGCTGTCTCCACCAGGATGGCGCCTTGCCGGATCAGGTCGTTGCCGCCGCGGGCGCGCGGGTCCAGCGGCGATCCCGGCACGGCGTAGACCTCCCGCCCCATCTCCTGCGCGATGCGCGCGGTGATCAGGGTGCCGGAGCGCGGCGCGGCCTCGACGACCAGTACGCCTAAAGAGAGGCCGGCGATGATGCGGTTGCGGCGCGGGAAGTGGCGGGCTTGCGGAACAGCGCCGAGCGGCGCCTCGGTTATAAGGAGATGGCTTTCGGCGATGCGGCGGTGCAGGGCGGCGTTCTCCGGCGGATAGGGCTGGTCGATGCCGCCGGCGATCACGGCGATCGTCTTGCCGGCGCGCATCGCCCCAAGGTGCGCCGCCGTGTCGATGCCACGCGCCAGGCCAGACACGACGACGACGGTTTGCGCCAGTTCGGCGGCCAGTGTCTCCGCCATGCGCTGGCCGTTAGCCGAGGCGTTGCGTCCGCCCACCGCCGCCACGCAGCGCCGGTGGGCCAGGGCGATGTCGCCGCGCACCGTCACGCAAGGCGGCGCATCGTACAGCATCGCCAACAGCGGGGGGTAATCCGCGTCGCCGAGGAACAGCATCCGGCCACCATCTGCCGCTGTTTGTTCAAGCTCGCGCTCCGCATCGGATCTGCCCATGGGCGCTGGCGCCTTCTCCCGGCCGCCGGCGTGCGCGAGGCCGGGCAAGGCGGCCAAGGCAGCGCTGGGCGTGCGGTAGCGCTCCAGCAGACGGCGGTAGGTGGCTGGCCCTACGCCTTCGGTGCGGACCAAACGCAGGTGGTCGATCTGATCGGTCCAGGCAGGCATGCCGGCAGCGTCCCTTGTGCCGCCGGCATGGGCGCGGGCGGGCCGGTTCAGGCCGCTTCCGTGTTGCCTTCTCGCTTGCCTCGGCCGATGCGAGGCTCGGTGCCGGCGAACAGGCGGCGGATGTTGGACTGGTGGCGGACGAACACCAGCACGGCAATGGTGAACGAAAGCTTAACGACAGAGAAATCTCCCAGCATGAGGCCGGCGCAAGGCGCGGCCGCGAAGGCCGCCAGCGTGCCCGCCGAGGAGATCCGGACAGCCGCCACAACAAGCAGCCACACCGCGCAGGCGGCCACACCGACCGGCCAGGCGGCGGCGAGCAGAACGCCAAGGCCGGTTGCCGCGCCCTTGCCGCCCTTGAAGTTCAGCCAGACGGGAAACAAGTGGCCAAGCACGGCGGCAAGGCCGGTGAACATCACGATGTCCGGGGGCGTGAGGGTGCGGGCGAGCAGCACGGCAGCGGCGCCCTTCAGCCCGTCCAGGATCAGGGTGGCGGCTGCCAACCCCTTGCGCCCGGTGCGCAGCACGTTGGTCGCACCGATGTTGCCTGATCCGATGCCTCGAATATCGCCCAATCCGGCAAGCTTGGTCAGCAGCAGGCCGAACGGGATGGAGCCAACCAGATAGCCGCCGAGGCAGCACAGGACTGCCAGCAGGTCGCTATCCATCAGGCCACTTCTTCGGGCAGCGCGGCGTCGCTTGTCGGGAAGCCGTCGATGCTCCACTGGTTACGCTCCGCCCGATAAGCGACAAGGCCAGCCTCGCCTTTGGCTTCTGCCCGGCTGCGCAGCGTCGGGCGCAGCTGCTTGAAGTCGAACAGCGGCACGCCGTGGCCGCAGCTTGTCTGCACCAGGCTGACGTCCAGCCGGATGATCTGGCGCGCGCCAGGCGGCTCGACGTCATCATACGCCGCGTCCAGCAGATCCTGGTAAGCGTGCGTGCCACGCGGCAACGCGGTGCCTGAACCGTAAAGCCGCAGGATCCAGGGAATGGTCTCAAAACTACAGAACATGATCGTCAGCCGGCGGGACAGACGCAGATGCGCCGCCGTTTCGTTGCCGCTGCCGGTTTCATCCTGGTACGCGACCGCATTGGAACCCAAAACTCGGAACGCGTCGGTGCCCGGCGGCGAGACATTAACTCGCCCGGTCGCCGCCGCCGAGGCAGTGAAGAAGATGTGCTGCGCCGCGATGAAAGCGGCGTGAACCGGCTCTATCCGTTCATGCTGTGTGGCCATGGGTTCTCCTGACGCCTCCAGTGCGGCTGGCGATGCCCTGTCCGTCGCGTGACGCAGGGTTCTGGCACCGTCGCCGCTACTTCAGAAAGCCGGGGTTGCGGCGAAACCCTACCCTTTTCCGCAAGCGTTAGAACAGCCCCTCAATCTCGCCATCGTCGCGCAGGTGGATGGCTTCCGCGGCGGGCACGCGAGGCAAGCCGGGCATGGTCATGATGTCGCCGCAGATCGCCACGACAAAGCCCGCGCCGGCGGACAGCCGAACCTCCCGCACCGGCAGGATGTGCCCGGATGGCGCGCCCATGACGGTCGGGTCGGCGGTGAAGCTGTATTGCGTCTTGGCGATGCACACGGGGACGTCGCCGAAGCCGGCGGCCTCATAGCCGGCCAGTTTCCTTGCCACGGCATCGGGGATCGCGATATCAGCGGCGCGGTAAACCTCGCGCGCGATGACGCGAACCTTGTCGGCCAGCTTCAGGTCCAGCGGGTAGATCGGCTGATAGGCAGCGGTTGCGGCCTCGATACGAGTGACCACGGCATGCGCCAGCGCCTCGGCGCCAGCGCCGCCATCCGCCCAGTGGGTGCAGGAGATCGCCTCGATGCCCAGGGTGGCCATGGCGTCACGGATGGCATCGAATTCGGCCGCGGTGTCCGAGGTGAAGTGGTTGACCGCCACCACCACCGGCAGGCCGAACTTTCGCAGGTTCTCGACGTGGCGTTGCAGGTTGGCGATGCCTCGGCGCACAGCCTCGACGTTTTCCGGTCCCAGGGCGTTGCGGGCCACCCCACCGTGCATCTTCAGGGCACGGACAGTCGCCACGACCACCGCGCAGGATGGTTTCAGGCCAGCCGAGCGGCATTTGATGTCGAGGAATTTCTCGCCGCCGAGGTCCGCGCCGAACCCGGCCTCGGTCACCACCACATCGGCCAGCTTCAGGCCGAGGCGAGTGGCCATGACGGAGTTGCAGCCGTGCGCGATGTTGGCGAATGGGCCGCCATGCACAAGGGCGGGCGAGCCTTCCAGGGTCTGCACCAGGTTGGGGGCCAGAGCGTCCCTCAGCAGCACCGACATTGCGCCGTCGGCCTTCAGGTCGGCCGCCGTCACGTTGGCGCCGTCGCGGGTTTGCGCCACGATCATCCGGCCCAGCCGAGCCTGAAGGTCAGGCAAGCCGCGCGCGAGGCAGAACACCGCCATGACTTCCGAGGCAACCGTGATATCGAAGCCGTCTTCCCGAGGGAAGCCGTTGGCGACGCCGCCCAGGCTGCCGACGATGCCGCGCAGCGCCCGGTCGTTCATGTCCAGGCAGCGCCGCCATGATATGCGGCGGGCATCGATGCCCAACGGGTTTCCCCAGTAGATCGAATTGTCGATCATCGCGGCCAGCAGGTTGTTGGCCGAGGTGATGGCGTGGAAGTCGCCGGTGAAATGCAGGTTGATCTGGTCCATCGGCACGACCTGGGCATAGCCGCCGCCCGCCGCGCCGCCCTTCATGCCGAAGCTGGGGCCCAGGCTGGGTTCGCGCAGGCAGATCGCGGCGCGCTTGCCAATTCGGTTCAGCGCGTCGCCAAGACCAACGGTGGTGGTTGTCTTGCCCTCGCCGGCGGGTGTCGGGTTGATCCCGGTGACCAGCACCAGCGCGCCGTCGGGGCGCGAGTCCAGGCTGTCGATGAAACCCAGGCTGATCTTCGCCTTGTGGCGGCCATAAGGCTCCACGGCATCGGCGGGGATGCCGAGCCGGTCGGCGATCCGCTGGATGGGCCGCAAGACCGCCGCGCGGGCGATCGCGAGATCAGGGTTCATCGTGCGCGGCCTCCCGCCGGTTGACGCCGATTTCCGCAAGCGAGTCGCGCATGGCTGTCACGGCGCGCGCCATGTCCTCGGGCGTGACCGCGCCGATGCAGCCGACCCGAAAGGTCGGAGCCGGGGTGTTATGGAAATTGCTGATCAGGAAGCCGCGAGTTTTTAGCGCATCGACAAAAGCCTGCAGGTTCCAGGCAGGGTCCGCCGGTGCATGCACGTTGACGATGACCGGTCCCTGCCGCGACGCCGGCAGCCACGGGCTGAGGCCCATGTCGCGGACGCCATCATACAAAGTCCGCATGTTGGCGGTGTAGCGCGCCAGCCGAGCGGGCTGGCCCTCGGTTTGATGGAAGTCGAGGGCGACGTCGAGGGCGGCCAAAAGCTGCGCGGGCGGGGTGAAACGGAAGCTGCCCGTACCGGCGCGCAGGGCGTGGTCGTGGATGCTGCACAAGTCGAACGACCAGCTTCCGGCGTTGCCGGCGCACGCCAGCAGACGGTCGATCCGGGCGACGGCGAAGGCGATGCCAGGCAACGCCTCCAGGCATTTGTTGGTGGTGAAGACAGCGGCATCGACCTCGGGCTGGGCCGACAGGTCGAGCGGCAAGGCGCCAAAGGCGGAAACGGCGTCAATGATCATCCGCCGCCCAGCCTTGCGCACGGCCGCGCCCACGGCCTGAACGTCATGCATCACACCACTGCCGGTCTCGGAGTAGACGAGGCCGACATGGGACAAGGTTGGGTCGGCCTCCAGCGCGCGGCCGACCGCGTCGGGGTCCACGGTGTCGGTGAGGCCCATCGGCAGCAACACGGGGACTCGGCCGGCTTCCCGCGCCAGGCGCACCATGCGGTCGGCATAAGCGCCCGAAGCCGGGATCAGGATGCGGCCATCCGGCGGCAGGAAGGTACGGACTGCCGCCTCGGTAACGAAATGGCCACAGCCCTGCAACGGCAAGGTAACATGGGTCGCCTCGACGCCGCCCGCGAGATGCAGGATGCGCGTGCGCAGGCCCGCGAGAAAGCCGCGAAATTCATTGTCCCACGGCGCCAGATCCTGGCACAGCGCCTGACGCACCTCGGGACGCGTGGTGACAGGACCCGGAATCAACAACAGCATGGGTGGAAACTCGCACGCCAGGACGGAGAAATCCATCCACTCAAAGGTGAATCGGTGTTAGGGTCGCAGCATGAACATGCCATTCATCTTGCCTGATTGGGTGCCCTGGTGGGTGCCGATGGTGTTGTTGGTCCCCGCGCTGCTCTATGCATTGGCGTTCCTGTTCATGCCGTTCAGCGTTCTCGGCGTCAAAACCCGCCTGGAGGTCATCGAGGCTCGGCTTGACGACATACAGCACGACATCCGGCTGATGGCGCCAAGACTGCCGGCCGGGCCGCAGGAAGTGGACTTCGAGGAAGTCTACGCACCAATCAGCCAGCGGCAGCGGCGGGAAGCGACGATCAGCGTTCGGCCGCCGATACCGCCCACCGTGCAGGACATGTACGCCGAAGGGGCCGCCACGGGGGAACTGCCGAACGCGCCGACGCAGGCTCGGGCGCCTCGGCGGCAGGTGGCGTGGGCGCAGCGGGCGGAGCCTCGCCTGGATCAACGGCGATAGGTTTATTGGAACGGTGACCTGCCCGTAGCGTCCTAACGCGCGCTTGCGCTTGCCTCGGATCGCGTCGCCCCCGACCGAGCCGCCAGCGCCGCCGCCATGAAGGCGTCAAGGTCACCATCCAGCACGGCGTCGGGATTGCCCTTCTCCAGCCCCGTCCGCAAATCCTTGACCAATTGATATGGCGCAAGGACATAGTTGCGGATCTGGTGGCCCCAGCCGATATCGGTCTTGGCGTTTTCCTGCGCCGCCGACACCGCTTCCCGCCGTTGCAACTCCGCTTCGTACAGGCGAGCCTTCAGCATCGCCATCGCCGTTGCCCGGTTGCGGTGCTGGCTTCGGTCGGTCTGGCAGGCGACTATGATGCCGGATGGGACATGCGTGATCCGGATGGCGCTTTCCGTCTTGTTGACGTGCTGGCCGCCAGCGCCCGAAGCGCGGTAGGTGTCCACCTTCAGGTCGGCCTCGTTGACCTCGATCTCGATCGAGTCGTCCACCACGGGAAAGACCCAAACCGAGGCGAAACTGGTTTGCCGGCGCGCATTGGCGTCGAACGGGCTGATGCGGACAAGACGGTGGACGCCGCCCTCGGTCTTCAGCCAGCCATAGGCGTTGGG
>CAXTXZ010000093.1:0-9878 GCA_964248015.1 uncultured Rhodopila sp.
GCGCGACGATCAGTAGCTGGCATCACCCGATGACGTGGCGTCATGCAGGTCGGTTTTCTCCTGGTGATCGCCGACCATCGCCTCGGTCGTGAGCATCAGCGCGCCGATCGAGGCGGCATGCTGCAAGGCCGAGCGAACGACTTTCGTCGGATCGATGATGCCGGCGTTGACCATGTCCTTGAACTCGCCGGTTTGGGCGTCAAAACCCCAGTTGTAGGCGTCGTTTTCCAGCACCTTGCCGGAAATGACGGCGCCATCCTCGCCGGCGTTCATCGCGATCTGGCGCATCGGCATCTGGACCGCCTTGCGAACGATGTCGATGCCCACGCGCTGGTCGTCATTGTCCGCCTTCAGGTGCGACAGGACCAGGGAGGCGCGGAGCAGGGCGACGCCGCCGCCCGGCACGATGCCTTCCTCGACCGCGGCGCGGGTCGCGTGCAGGCCGTCATCGACGCGGTCCTTGCGCTCCTTGACCTCCACTTCCGTGCTGCCGCCGACGCGTATGATGGCCACGCCGCCGGCCAGCTTGGCCAGGCGCTCCTGCAGCTTCTCCTTGTCGTAGTCGGAGGTGGTTTCCTCGATCTGCGCGCGGATCTGGGCGCAGCGGCCCTGGATCGCGGCCTTCTCGCCCGCGCCCTCGACGATGGTGGTGTTTTCCTTTTCGATCAGCACCTTCTTCGCCGTGCCCAGCATGGCCAGGGTGACGTTCTCAAGCTTGATGCCAAGGTCCTCGCTGATGACTTCGCCGTGGGTCAGCACAGCGAGGTCTTCCAGCATCGACTTGCGCCGGTCGCCGAAGCCCGGCGCCTTGACGGCGGCAACCTTCAGGCCGCCGCGCAGCTTGTTCACCACCAGGGTGGCCAGGGCTTCGCCCTCGACATCCTCGGCGATGATCAGCAGCGGCCGGTTCGACTTCGCGACGGCTTCCAGCAGCGGCAACAAGGGCTGCAGGCCGGACAGCTTTTTCTCGTTGAGCAGGATATAGGGATTGTCCAACTCAACCGTCATCTTCTCAGCGTTGGTGATGAAGTAGGGCGACATGTAACCTCGGTCGAACTGCATGCCCTCGACAACGTCAAGCTCGGTCTGGATGCCCTTGGCTTCCTCGACGGTGATGACGCCCTCGTTGCCGACCTTCTGCATCGCCTCGGCGATCATGTTGCCGATCTCGGCTTCGCCGTTGGCGGAAATCGTGCCGACCTGGGCGGTTTCCGCCTGGGTGGTGATTGTCTTGCTGCGGCTTTTCAGTTCCTCGACCAGGGCAATGACCGCCTTGTCGACGCCGCGCTTGAGGTCCATCGGGTTCATGCCGGCGGACACGGCCCGCGCGCCCTCGCGGACGATCGCCTGGGCCAGCACGATGGCCGTGGTGGTGCCGTCGCCGGCGATGTCGTTGGTCTTGCTGGCAACCTCGCGCACCATCTGCGCGCCCATGTTCTCGAACTTGTCGGACAGCTCGATTTCCTTGGCGACGGTGACGCCGTCCTTGGTGATCCGGGGCGCGCCATAGCTTTTGTCAAGAATGACATTGCGTCCCTTGGGGCCGAGCGTGACCTTCACGGCCTCCGCCAGGATGTCTACGCCGCGCATCATGCGCTGGCGGGCATCGCCGCCGAACCGTACGTCTTTCGCAGCCATGTGGGTATCCTTCACGTCATAAATCACAAGGCCGAAGCGTCATCGGCTTATGCCAATGCCGGAACCTCATGTTCGCTGTGCCAATCCAAGGCCAGGGTGGAAAGCGGATCTGGCCACGCACCCCTGGCGCCAGCCAGCCTGTGTTAGCACTCTTCAACGGCGAGTGCCAGAGCGAACATTAACCGCTAGGGGGCCGTGGCCACCTTGCATTAGCGGCAATGTGATCCTCAACGGCGCGCCAGCCTCGCGCCTCGCTTCTGCCTTGCCTGCTTTGCTTGGTCAGGCGTCGTTCCGCCTTTGCCGGGCGGTTTCGATACCTATAGGCCACCACAGCATTTATTCGTTGGCGCGCTGGCGTTGGGCGCGGCTGGGCGGTGAAGCGGCGGACCAGTGCCGGGAAAGGAAGGCACGCCGCCTGGTGAAACGGATGTATCCACTTAACTTGTTTTCCATTAAGATAAGACTTTACCGTGGGTGAGTAAATTGGCGGCAGCAGCAGGAATAACGACAGCGATGGTGGATGCCGCTTTCGGAGCGACGGCCGCGCAGGCCAAACAGCGTGACGATGATCCTTTCCGGCAGGGCGACTTCGTCGTCTATCCAACGCATGGCGTGGGCAAGATAGACCGTATCGGCACGGAACACATCGCCGGCCACGAGCTGGACCTGATCTACATTTCGTTCGACGAGAACAAGATGACGCTTCGCGTGCCGATCGCCCAGGCGCGCGCCACGGGCCTGCGCAAGCTGGCGACGCCGGAAGCCATGGCGCAAGTGATGAAGATCCTCGCGGGCCGGCCGCGTGTCAGCCGGATGATGTGGGCGAAGCGCGCGCAGGAATTCCAGGCGAAGATAAACTCCGGCGACCTGAAAAGCCTGGCCGAGGTCGTGCGCGACCTGCAATCGGCGGCGAACGGCTCCGCGCCCAGCTACAGCCAGCGCAACTTGTTCGAGATGGCCATTGACCGGCTCGCGGGCGAGTTCGCCGGCGTGGCGGGAACCGACAAGGTGGATGCCATCGCGAAACTGACCCATACGCTGCACGAGGGAAGGGCGGCCGACGCGACGCGCCCGGAAGCCGCGGCGCCCGGACCTGACACCCAGGTTGACGCCGCCGACTGATCGCGCTGGATTTATTCGCAACGATTTCCGGGAATCCGATTTGCAGGGCGAATGGCGTGGCTGATAAGCAGGGGCACCTTAAACAGTTGTCGCCACAAGCGCGCGAGGTCGTATCACAATTCGCTTCAGCCGGGGTGAGCGCGCCGAGTCTGCACGGTATCATCGAGCAGGCGCCTGGGTGAAATGAACAGGGGCTGGGCGCGTCGCCTCATGGCGTGCCGGCGCCAATGCCCAATGAAAGCTTAGGGGGAATCATGGTCTTCAAGCCTAACTACAACCAGCAGCGCGCGGAACGCGACCGCGCCAAGCAGGCAAAGAAGGAAGCCAAGCTGCGGGAGCGTGAAGAGGCAGCCCGCCGCAAAACAACCGAAGACAAGGCAGAGCCGCTCGCGGCCGACACGCAGGAAACCGGCGCGACGTGATCAGCGGCGTTTGGGCGCAAGGGCCATCCAATGGGGCGTCGTGACCTCAGCGCCTTCGTGCTGTTCGATGCCACCTGTGGCGGCGGCACGAAGGCGCCCAATCGAAGGCGCTTTAGCGGCATCCACAGGGCCTGATGGCGATGAAGCGCCCCTAGCGGCCATGGAGGCGCAGGACCAAGGGATCGCCGCCGCATCCGGCCGGGCTTGCGGGCTTAGCAAGCCGATCAAACGGGGACGTGTTCAATGCCACGGATCAGCCAAATCCTGGAAACCTCGCTCTACGTTGACGATCTGGAGCGCTCGCGTGCGTTCTACGAGCAGGTCTTCGGCTTCACGGTCATTTTCATCGACGAACGGATGTGCGCGATGGAGGTGCCAGGGGAGCAGGTGTTGCTTCTGTTCCGCCACGGCATGACAGACGAACCTGCGCCCGGCCCGGACGGCATGGTCCCGCACGCCATGATTCCGCCGCATCACGGGCAGGGCGCGCTGCATCTGGCGTTCGCCATTCCCTCGCGTGAACTGGCGGCCTGGGAAACGCATCTGGAGCAGTGTAACGTCGCCCTTGAAAGCCGCCTGGCCTGGCCGCGGGGCGGCGCCAGCCTGTATTTCCGCGACCCCGACGGGCACTCGCTGGAGGTCGCCACACCGGGCCTGTGGCCAAACCGTTAGCCCGCGATCGTCCTGACTGGAACCAGTCAGGACGTGAATCGCTGGCTCAGGCAAAGCCAGACCGGTATCGCCTGACACAGTCAGGGCGATACCGGTCTAGGAACTGCGCATCGCGCCCGCTCGAATGAACCCCTGCCAGCCGGGCCGGAGTGCGCTACTTAGCCATGTGTTTCGACAGGAAGCGCGCGATCTCCCCAAACGCCTCCTGGCTCTCGGGGATGAACGGATCAATCGTGTAATAGGCGTGCGAGAACCCCTCGAACACCTGCAAGTCGGCTTCGACCCCGGCCTCACGCAGCTTGCGGTGGACCCGCACCGTGTTGCTCAGGAACAGGTCGCGCGTGCCGGTGGTCAGGATCGCCGGCGGCAAGCCGTGGAAGTCGCCATAAATCGGGCTGAGCCGCGGGTCCTTGAGGTCATGGCCGTGGGCGTACAGCTTCGCCGCATGAACAAGATAGCCGTTGTAGCTGACCAGGATGTTGTCCAGCCATTCATTTGTCTTGTAGCTGTCGCCGACTTCGGTCAGGTCCGACCAAGGCGTTCCGGGAGCAATGGCGGCCGGCCGCGGCACGCCCTCCTGCTTGGCGCGCAGCATCAACGCCAGCGTCATGCCGCCGCCGGTGGAGGTTCCGAACACCGCCACATGAGCGGGGTCCGTCCCGGCCAGGACAGCCTTGTAGACCGCCATGGCGTCATCCATGGCCGCCGGATAGGGCGCCGCGGGCGGCATGCGGTAATCCGCCTCGATGACCTTGAAATGACCGTAGCCGGCCATCGCCGCGGCCTCACCCGTGCCGGACTCGCCAGGGCCATAGACATAGCCGCCGCCATGCAAATTCAGCAGAACGCGGTTGCGGTTTTCAGCCGGCATGTCCTTGGGTTCCAGGATGAACACCGGCACCCCTCCCATCACGCCCGTCGTCATGGTGACGCCAAGCCTCGCGCGCCAGCCGGGTTGCGCGGCGGCGGCCGGCGCGGCGAGTTCGTTGACCAGCTTTGTCCAGCCGGCATCGTCGGGCGGATTGGCGTTCCAGGCGGGCGCGCGGTAAGGCTTGGCGATATCGGCGGCCAGGCCGGGGCTGACGGTCGCCTCGGGCACCGCGATGACGCGGCCAGGGACGGTGCGGGCGCCAGGGTTCCTGTTGGCCTCGGCCTGCGACGGCTCCAGGGGCGACTGGGCATGCCAGGGACTTAACGCAACGGACAACGTCGCGGCTGCGAGCAGGAAAGGGCGGACAAGGCGCAAGGGATCTTCCTTCTTGTTCCGAAAACTCAAAGCAGGTCGGTGGCCAATGAAGGCCTATCGGCTGCCGAACGCCGCCCGTCGCGCTTCCGTCGCCAGCCGGTCGGCCCGTTCGTTCATGTCGTTTCCGTCATGCCCGCGCACCCATCTCCAATCCACCCGGTGCACCTTCGTGGCAGCCAGGATGCGCTGCCAAAGGTCGATGTTCGCCACCGGATCGCCGGTCGAGCTGCGCCAGTTCTTGCGAATCCATCCCGTGCTCCAGCGCGTGATGCCGTTCTTCAGGTATTGGCTGTCGGTGTGCATCACGACATGGCAGGGGCGCTTCAGCGTCTCCAGCGCCATCGCCGCCGCCGTGAGTTCCATGCGGTTGTTGGTCGTTTCGGCCTCGGCGCCCGAAAGCTCCTTGACCACGCTGCGGAACTTCATGATGGCCGACCAGCCGCCCGGCCCCGGATTGGGCTTGCAGCCGCCGTCGGTCCAAACCTCCACCACCTGATCCGGGTCCGGCGGCAGGGAAACAACGATGTCGTCATAGGCCATAGGCACCCCCGTCGCGGGCCGACAGATGAAAGCGCAGGCGGCGCAGGTACTCCAGCGGGTCCTTGCGGGTCACCAGCGCGCCGGGCTGCGTGTTCAGCCAGTCGTAAAGCCGCGTCAGCAGGAAACGGATCGCCGCCCCCTGGCACAGCACCGGCAAGGCGTCCTGTTCCGGTTTCGAAAGCGGCCTCACCGCCTGGTAACCCGCCAGCAGCGCCCGGCTTTTGGTGACGTTGAAGGAATAATCCGTCTCGAAACACCAGGCATTCAGGCACACCGCGACGTCGTACGCCAGCAGGTCGGTTGCCGCGAAGTAGAAATCGATCACCCCGGACAGCTTGTTGTCCAGGAAGAACACGTTGTCAGGGAACAGGTCGGCGTGGATATGCCCGACCGGCAAGGCGTCCCGCCAGCCCGCCAGGATCAGCGCCAGCGCCTGGTCCAGTTCCGTCGCCAGCCCCGGCTGCACCTCGTCAGCCCGCGCTCGGCTGCGTTCCAGCAACGGCGGCCAGCTATGCGGCCCAAGCGCGTTGACCCGCCGGGGCGCGTAATCCGCCCCCGCCAGGTGCAGGCGGGCCAGCTCGATGCCCACCGGGCCGCAATGCCCCTGCCGCACACGGCGCGGCCAGACACCCGGCAGGAAGGTGGTGATGGCGGCATGGCGCCCGCACAGCGGCTGCAAGGCCTTCCCGTCGCGCGCATGCACCGGCCGAGGGCATTCCAGCCCCCCTTGCGCCAGGTGGTCCATCAGCCCCAGGAACCAGGGCAGTTCCAGGGGATCAACCCGCTTCTCATACAGGGTCAGGATGAAGTCGCCGCTTGTGGTGCGCAGCGAGTAATTCGAATTTTCCACGCCCTCGGCGATGCCGCGGAAGGCAACCACCGAGCCGATGTCGTACCCGGTCAGGAAGCTTGCCAGGGCTTCGTCGCCAACCTCGGTGTAAACCGCCATCTGGACGGATCAGTGAGTCCAGTTTTCGACGCGGTTGTACTTGAAGTTGTCGGCGTAGGCCTTCGGCTTGATGCGGCGGCCCTGCGGCAGCTCGACATCGTAGGCCAGCCCAGCCTTGTCGGCGTAGGCGATGGCTTCTTCCCGTGTCGGGAAAGACAACTTGACCTGAGTCTGCGTGTCGCCGCCGCCGGTCCATCCCATCAGCGGGTCCGGCCGGCGGGCATGCTCGTTGACGAATTCGAGCGCCCACTCGTGCGTCTTGGCCCAGCCGGATTGCATGGCGGTTTTCGGCGGCTGGAAGATGCGGGCGCGCATGCAAGAAGACTCCAAAACTGGTGGTCGGGGCGGCGGGACTCGAACCCACGACCTCCTGTACCCAAAACAGGCGCGCTACCAGGCTGCGCCACACCCCGAATCGGCCGGACCCTATGGGCGGCGGCGCTGCGATGCAAGCGATTGATGAAGGGGTTTACGGGGCGTTGCCGAAAATCCGCTGCTTCACCGTGTCGCCCACGCGGATGTTCAGCTTCGCCGTCGTGCCCGCGTTGATCTCCAGCGTGCTCCGCACCGGCCCCCGGCTGTCGATCACCGCCAGGCTGCGCGGCGTGGTGTTCTCCGCGATCGAGCGTATCGTCCCGTCGCTGTTGATGAACACCATGTCCAGCGGCACAAGCGTGTTGCGCATCCACATCTGCGACGGTTCCGACCGTCCCCAGTCGAACAGCATGCCGCCATCCTCAGGGATGGAGGCGCGGAACATCTCGCCCACCGTCTGCTGGTCCGGCGTGATCGCCATTTCGACATTGAACGCGTGTTCCTTGCCGTCCTGGCCGACGATGACAAGCTTCTCCTTCGGCAGCTCCGGCTGAGGCCCGGTTGGATTGGGCGCCTGCGCCGTGGCCGCGAGGGGCAGCAGCATGGCGGTGACAGCCAGAAGAGTATGCAATCTCATGCCGATTGGGTTTCCTCCGTCAGTTGCCGCACCTCGTCCCGGATGGGACCATCCCGCGGCGGATCGAGCAATGTGGTGAACCAGTGCGGCGGCGGATTGCGTCCGGCGGCGCGGTCGAAGCGCAGGGCGCGCAGCCCAGCCTCGGCCCGCGGCGGCAGGCTATCCGGTACCGGATAGCCGTTCAGCGTGCCCCAGATCAGCGCCCAGCAACGCCCGACGGTCCATGGATTGTAGCCGCCGCCGCCAAGCACGACCAGTCGGGAAGCCAGCGGCATCACCGCTTGCGCCACGGAACGGTGCGCGTTGTTCGACAACGACAGCTTGGCCAGGGGATCTTCGTGCAGCGCATCCGCGCCCGCTTGCAGCATGATCGCCTGCGGGCGCCGAGCCTGGATGATCGGCAGCACGGCATGCCGCATGACGTGGGCGAACTCCGAGTCGTTGCAGCCGGCGGGCAGGGGAAAGTTGCGCGCTGCCCCGCCTGCCCGGTCGTCCGCCGCCCCGGTGAACGGCCAGCGCGCGCCTTCATGCAGGCTGATGGTGAAGACGCGGGGATCGTCGTGGAAAGCGTCCTGCACCCCGTCGCCATGATGCGCGTCGATGTCCAGGTAGACGATGTTGTCCAGCCCGAGGTCCAGCCACGTGAGCAGCCCCAGCACCGGATCATTCAGGAAGCAGAAGCCGGACGCTCGGTCACGCCGCCCATGATGCGTGCCGCCGCCGGGGCAGTGGACGATCCCGCCCCGCGCCGTAAGGCGTGCCGCCAGCATGACGCCGCCCGCCGAGATCGCCGGACGGCGGTAGACCTCCCGGTAGACCGGGTTGCCCTCGGCGCCAATCCGGAAGCGCGCGCGGACCTCGTCGCTGACCGCCTGCGCCGCTTCGGCCTGCCGCAGCGCCTGGACATAGGCCGGGTCGTGGAACCGCGTCAGCTCCGCCTCCGTCGCCATCGGCGCGTCGCGATACACGTGGGCGGGAAGCCAGCCCAGTTCACGGCACAGGTCCGTGCAGACGGAGACGCGCGGAACAGCCAGGGGATGCTTCGCCCCATAGCTCGAATTCCGGTAAATCTCGCTGCCGATGTAGAGCGGTGCCATGCAAGCCAATGTGGGAGGGCCAGCCTGCGCCTAAACCCTCTGCGGCATAGCCTGCGGGATGATCGTCTTCACGATCGACGCATCAAGCGCCTCGTAATCGTGATACGCGATCGTGGCATAGAGTTCGGCCCGCGTCTGCATGTGGTCAACCATGTTCTGCGTGCCGCCGTCCCGCTTGATCGCGGCATACAGCCTAGCCTGCGCCTTGTTGGCGACGCGCAGGCTGCTGACCGGCCAGATCACCATCTTGTAGCCCATCGCCTCGAACTCCTCGGCGGTGAAGAAGGGGGTGCGGCCGAACTCCGTCATGTTGGCCAGCAGCGGCACGCCGGGCAGCCGAGCGGCGACTTCCCTGAACATCTCGGGGGTGGTGAGGGCCTCGGGGAAGATGGCGTCCGCGCCGGCCTCCAGGAACAGCTTCGCGCGCCCAACCGAGCCGTCCAGGCCCTCGGACGCGGCGGCATCGGTACGGGCAATGATATACAGATGCCGGCGCGCTCGCCGGGCGGCGGCGATCTTGGCGGCCATGTCATGCGGATCGGCCAGTCTCTTGTCGTTCAGGTGGCCGCACTTCTTGGGCAGCAACTGGTCCTCGATATGCACCGCGCCCGCGCCCGCGTCCTCGAAGCTGCGGATCATGTGCATGACATTGAGCGCCTCGCCATAGCCGGTGTCGCCGTCAACCAGCAGCGGCAGGCCGGTGGCCCGCGCGATCTGGCGGATGAAGAAGCACACTTCGTCCACGGTGATCATGCCAAGGTCGGGGATGCCCATGGAGGCCGTCATCGCGGCGCCGGACAGGTACAACCCCTCGAAGCCCGCGTGCTTGGCCTGAAGCCCCGCCTGGCCGTTATGCGCGCCGGGAAGCTGGACAATGCCGGGACGGGCGAGCAGGGCGCGGAACCGGTCGCCCGCCGGAGCGGTCGGCAGGTCGTCAGCAACAAGGTAGGTCATGCGGAACTCCTTTTCGTCCCAGATACCGGATCGGCCAGGAGAAGAACAGGGCGTCGCCCGAGCGATGCCGTGCCGTCCGGGAAGGGCCGGCTGCTGTTCCGGTCACGCGCTTCGTTGCTATAAGGCGCGCGGGATGGCCAAGGAGGGAATTGCCGTTGTGCGCGAGGTTGACCAGCCATGGGCTGCCTTCCGATGACAAAACCGGTCCTTGATCTCAGTGCGCTGCGCAACGCCGTCAGGTCGCTTGCGGACAGCCAGGACATCGTTGGTGACAGCGGCTGGTTTG
>CAXTXZ010000094.1:0-9693 GCA_964248015.1 uncultured Rhodopila sp.
GAGCCCGCCTGTCCTGCTGCCTTCAGCTTCCTTGCCATGTGAAACGCCGCCTTCTGGCTGGCTGGCGGCGATCCGCGTCGCCTTTCTCGTGGCCAGGTTGCGGCATGTGCGCGCCGAGCGATTCTTCGCTTCAAGGATGCCGAGGCCACTGATGCAATCGCAGTCATCTTTCTTCAGCAGCGAGGTCATGAGTTCGACCATCTCGGTCACCGAGGCGTAAGGCTCTTCGTGGCGTCTCGTGCCCCTCCGTGTCAAATCGCACCTGTTCCCTTCCATTCGCGCAACCACAAGGCGCTGAGGGCCAAGGCGATGGCCACCGCGACGACTGCCGCCGCGGCCAAACCGGTGAAGCCAGCGTCGCCGAAAATCACGCCGGCCAGCGCGGACCCCAGTGCCGCCGCCAGCGAGGTGGCCGCGTTGAACAGCCCGACGCTCTCGCCGCGCGCCGTCGGGGCGAGCCGTATCGCCAGGGAGTTGGCGCCCACGGCAAGCAGCGGCCAGACGAACTGGATCAGCGCAAAGCCAATCAGGGCCAGCCAGCCAATCCAGCCAAAGTGCATGAAGCTGCCCGCGGCGAGAGCCGCCAGCGGCAGCAGCCGCGCGCCGATGCCCGCCATCAGCATCCGCCCGCCGCCCAGCCGGTGGGTCGCCGCGCCCACGAGGGGGTAAAGCAGCAGGCTCGCGGCGACGCCGGCGGCATAGGCGCAGGATGGCAGGATCGGGTCCATGCCGAGCTGCCGGGTCATCGCGACCGGAAACAAGGTGGCGAAGCCGTTCATCGCCGGGTAGGCAACCAACCAGACGATCAGGAAATGGCGCAGCGGCCAGGTGATCACGCGGAGAGAGGCACGAAACTCCGGCCAGGACAGGTGGTGGCTCCGGTGGTGCGGCCCCGAGACACCGGCGTCGCCGCCCACCATGGGCCGCGGCGCGGGCTTCGCGGCCGGGCTGCGGGAAGCGCTGCGGGGGGCAAAGACAAAGGCAATCGCTCCGGCTGCCAGAAGCGCCAAGCCCGCCACGATGAAGCCGACGCGGGGGTGGCTGCGCGCCAGCAATCCCGCGGCGCTCAGGCCAATCACCTGGCCGGCGCTGATATAGCGTTGCAGCATGGCAACGCGCGCGTCCCACAGCGGCTCCGGCTGCCCCTGGATCGCCAGCACGTTGCCGGCTGTGGTGGTTGCCATGGCGCCCAGTCCGGCCCCGGCGGCCAGGGCGACACGTAGCGGTCCCGTCACGAAATCGAACAGCAGGAGCAGCGCTCCGGAAAACAGCGCGCCCCAGGCCAGCAGGTCTCGGTGCCGGCCCGTCCGGTCGGCCCAGCTACCCAGGAACGGGGCGAAAACCCCAAGCAAGGAGAACGCCGCGTAGGTCAGGCCGGCGGCTCCGCCGGGCGGCGCGGAAAGTGGCATCAGCACGGGCACAAGGCCGTTCTGGGTCAATCCCAGCAAGCCATAGGAGATGAACCAGCGTTCGGTGCGCAATAGGATGCCCTCGGCCCGTGTTGCCTTGTCGCGCAACTGTGCCGCATGTCCTGCGCGTCAGCCAACCGGGGACGAGGCGCTTCCCAAGCGTTCAGGCCGGCCGTCATCCTTGCTCCAAGGCCCGCCGAGCTGGTCAGGCAGCTTGTGCCCGTGGGGGAGGCCGGGATGCCTGCTGGCAAGCTGTGTGCAGCCGCTGGCCCACCGACTTAGGGGGAAATCTGGCGCCCAAGCGCCATCGCTGGCGATCATGCGGAGAATGGGTTCAGGTGATTGCAAGCAGGGGCTGTGCAGGCGTTCGGGCGGGGCATTGCCTCCGCCCGGCTCAGGATCGCCTTAGCTCTTGAAGGCAGGATTGCCTTTGTCGCCTTGCGTGGCGCTTGCTTCAGAGCGCTTGGGGAGAACCGGCGCCTTCGCCAACTCGGCTGCTGCTTTAGCCTCCTGAGCGCGCGACGCGGAAGCCGCGAGGCTCTGCTCGGCTTTCAGCACGCCCTTTTCCGGCTCAAGCGTTTCGTGCAGCGTCGCGATCGCCTTTTCCTTCTGGCCTGCGCTCATCTCGAATTGCTCGGCCGCCTTGTTCAGGTCAGATGCCAAATGCGCCGGTTCCATTTTGTTGGCTGGCGGCACGGACGCGATGTTTTGGTCGTGTCGCGCCGTCGCGGCTTCGTGGCGCAGCGTAGGGACACGGCGTTTGGCCTGCTCAACGACGACTTCGTCGCGGCGCACGGTGTCGCGCACCGTCTCGTGCCGTTGGGTTACCTCGCGGCGCAGCACCACCTCCTCGGTTACGCGCATGCTCTTCCACACCTCGACCACCTCGAAGCTGTCGCTCATCTCAATTGCGGTCTCGCTCAGGATGCTTTGCGTGGCGGCGGCATTCGTCGCCGTTGGCTTGCGGCGCTCGACCACAACCCGCTCCTCACGCAGCGACACCGCCTGTTCGACAGGAGTCTCGACCACGATCCGGCGCACGCGCGTCGTCTCGCCCGCGATCAGGCGGGTGCCCACGTTCAACGTTTCCTCGCCGACCGGGATCACCTCCACGTTGCTGGTTGTCTGCCGCGCCGCGCCGTGTTTGGGTTGCGTGGCCTGCTCAGCCCGTGAAGCATAGCCAGTCATCGCCTGCTGCGACGCCTTGCTCAATGAAAGCATCATGTCCCAAAAGGGGATGCCCGTGCTTGCCGGAGGTTGTGCCCGTGGGACCGAGGCACGTTGGGCCGTGTTGATGTCATGAGCCATAGTCATCTCCTGTTTTGAATTGAATGCCGCGCCTTGTGGGACTTCGGCATGAATGCATGGCCGATGTCGGCCCCTGTTCCAGGGCTTGAGCCGCGCCGCGTGCGAGATCACGCCAGGCCGCCGGCTGCGTATGTTGCAGTGCACCATGCGCAGCCGCATGGTCAAGCCCATATATACAAGTCACGCACCCGTGATGCTCAAGGATAGCGTCATATACTGTGCAAATGCGGCTTTGCACAAAATCATGCTGCCCTGCACACAATGCTTTCAGCCAAAGTCACAAATCTTACAATAATGAAACAATCAAGCCGCGGCTACCAAGGACCGTGGCTCTTCCCCTCTGGATCGCGACGATTGGCGCCAGTGACCCGGCAGCGGCGTCAGGTGGATGTCCGGGCTGGCGGCGGCTGGCCAAACGACCTTGGCGCGATGATGCGGCGCTCCGTCCCAAATCAGGATGCCCAAACCAGGGTGCCCAAACCAGGGTGATCGTGCAGTCGGCGGCTTCGCCAGGACACAGCCGATGGCGCCTGGAACGCACGCATCGAGCATGGCGGCGCGTTCGTCAGAAGATGCTGAAGACCGGCCACGCCATGGCGCATCGCAGTCCGGTTGGGACTGCGATCAGCCACTCGGCGGGCGTCTCAGCGGACGTAGACACGGACCTGGCTGGCGGCCAGTCCCGGATCGGTGCGCAGCGCCAGGTGGATGCGGCTGGACGGCACGCGGTCACGCATGATCGCCCGCATCACGCCGGACACGCGCTCCTGCCCCTCGGCGACCTCGTTGGTGTCTTTCAGCACGGACACCACGTCGTACTGCACGTCGGCGTCCCGCGCCTCGGCGGCGTGGACCGCGTAGTGCAGCAGTTCGGCGTAATCGGGCGACGGCACGGTGTAGTCGATGGTGACCAGCGGGACGCGGGTGTCGATCACCACCGGCGGCAGCGGCGGCGGCGTTTGCGCCTTGGCTTCCGGGGCCGGCGCGAAGGTGCGCTGGTCGATCAGCGTGCAGCCGGTGAAACTGAGCAGGGCCAGCAGGATGGGCGGCAGCCGTCTCACTGCCGGTAATCCGGCTGCTCGCGGTCGAGCTGGCGCTTGATGCTGTCCAGGTGAAGCCGGGGCGAGTCACGGCCGTTCTCGTGCCGCATCTGCGCCGCTGTCGCCTCAGCGATGGCTTTCGCCACCGGCAGGACCGGGCGGCCGGTGGATTGCGCCAGGCGCTGCGCCTCGCAGGCGCGTTCCAGGTAGTACAGGTCGTCCCAGGCCTTGGCGACGCTGTCGCCGAGGACCAGCACGCCGTGGTGCTTCATGAAAACGATGTCGGCGTCGCCGACGCTGGCGGCGATGCGGTCGCCCTCGGACTCGTCGAGCGCGAGGCCGTTGTAGGCCTCGTCCACCACCGTGCGGCCGTAGAACTTCAGGGCGGTCTGGCCGGCCCAGACCAGCGGGTCGCCCTCTATCATGGTGAGCGCCGTGGCGTTCGGCATGTGGGTGTGGAAGGCGGCCCGCGCGCGCGGCAGGCGGGCGTGCAGGCGGGCGTGGATGAAGAAGGCGGTGTCCTCGGGCGCGCCGTCGCCGGCGACGACGTTGCGGTGGAAGTCGCAGACCAGCAGGCGGGAGGCGGTGATCTCGGCGAAGGCCCAGCCGTCCGGGTTGACCAGGAACAGGTCGTCGCGGCCGGGCACCATGAAGGACAGGTGGTTGCAGATGCCCTCGTGCAGGCCAAGCCGAGCGGCGGCGCGGAAACAGGCGGCGAGGTCGACGCGGGCCTGCCAGGCGTCGGGGCTGTCGAGGGCGGAATTGCGGGAGACGGACGGGGCGTTCATGCGCGCAGGCTTGCAGGAAGCGGGCGGCTGGGCAAGATGCCGCGATGACTCAAACCAACACGGCACTGACCAACCAGCGCATCGACGGCAAACGCCTCTGGGACAGCCTGATGGGGTTCGCCGAGATCGGCGCGACCGCCAAGGGCGGCGTCCGCCGGCTGACCCTGACCGACATCGACAAGCGGGCGCGCGACCGCTTCCGCGCCGAGTGCGAGGCGATGGGGCTGACCGTTCGAGTGGACGCGATCGGCAACATGTTCGCCCGCCGGCCCGGCCGCGATCCGACGCGGCTTCCCGTGCTGTTCGGCAGCCACCTGGACAGCCAGCCCTCCGGCGGGAAGTTCGACGGCGCTCTGGGCGTCATCGCCGGGCTGGAGGTGATGCGCAGCCTGAACGACCTGGGGCTGGAGACAGAGGCGCCGCTGGAACTGATCAACTGGACGGACGAGGAAGGCAGCCGCTTCGGCCACAGCCTGATGGGCTCGGGCGTCTGGGCGGGCGTGTTCGACCGGGACAAGATGCTGGCGCTGACCGACACCGAGGGCGTCTCGGTCGGAACCGCGCTGGACGGCATCGGCTATCGCGGGACCGAACCCGCCGCCGCGTTCGGGGCGGACGCTTACTTCGAGCTGCATATCGAGCAGGGGCCGCTGCTGGAGCGCGACGCCAAGCAGATCGGCATCGTGACCGGGGCGCAGGCGCAGGTCTGGTACGACGCGGTGACGATTGGCCAGGACAGCCATGCCGGGACGACGCCGCCCTCCACCCGCAAGGACGCGCTGGTCTGCGCCGCGCGGATCATCGACCTGGTGGACCGGATGATGCGGGCGCGCGGCGACGAGGGGCGCGGCACGGTCGGCCAATTGCTGGTCTCGCCGAACAGCCGCAACGTCGTGCCGGGGGAGGCGCGGTTCTCGGTCGAGTTCCGCCACCCGAGCGATGCGGAGGTCGATGCCCTGGACCGCGAGTTCCCGCCCGCCGCGCAAGCCATCGCCGACGCGTGCGGGATCAGGCTGGACTTGGCGAAGCTGTTCAAGATCCCGGCGCAGCCGTTCGACAGGGACTGCGTGGACCTGGTGCGCCAGGGCGCGGCGAAATCGGGCTGCACGACGCGGGAGATCGTCTCCGGCGCGGCGCACGACGCGGTTTATGTCGCGAGGCACGTGCCGACGGCGATGATCTTCACGCCGTGCAAGGACGGCCTGTCGCACAACGAAGCCGAAAGCATTGAACCCGAGGAAGCCGTTGCCGGGTGCCAGGTGCTGTTCGAGGCCGTGCTGGCGCGGGCAAACCGGAGCCTGCAAAATCCGGCCGGCTGAGCAGCCTGCCGGGCACAAGGGCCTCAAGCGGGCATGCTCACGCTCGCGCGCCTGAAAACAGGCGGGCGAGGGCCAGAGAGCCTTGATCAGCGATTGAAGTCGGGCCGTTCAGGCCCACGGTCCTCGTGCCGAAACTGTTCCCGTTCCTCCGCGCGCCTTTCCTCCTCATGCCGATGCCGCCATTCGCGTTCCCGGGCAAACTCGGCTTCGCGCTCCTCATGGCGGATGCGGTCCTCGCGGCGCTCCTCATGCTCGCGCATTTCTTCGTGTCGCTGTTGGTCCCAGGGAGGTTGCGCCCGCGCGGCCCCCGCGAAGCCCATCAGGCTGACAAGGGCAAAGGCGAAACGGCGATGATGGATCGGCATGTCAGTGTGTCCTTGGCCCAGGGCGGTGGTTGGACTTGATCCTGGAACGGCCAGCCTTGTCGCCCGAGGACGTGGCAAAACTGGCGCGGCCGCGTGGCGAATCATGGCACGCGCGCGCGGTCATGCGGGGAGCGGAAAGCGTTGGAGGTACGGTTGGTAATCCGGCTCCACGTCGATCCGCAGCGTGCCCAGCACCCGGACGACGGCGTTGTAGAACGCGATGGCCATTGTCAGGTCCACCACCAGTTCATTGCCCAGCTCGGCCTGCAACGCGGCAAACGTCGCGTCCGTCATCGCGCCGTCCTCCGTGACCTCCCGCGCCGCCCGCAGCACGGTTCGCGTCAGGGCATCGAGGCTGACAGGCTTGCCGGCGGTGTCGTCGATCAACGCCCGCACGTCGTCATCGGTGACGCCGAAGTCGTGGCCAAGCTTGAGGTGGTGCGACCATTCATAGGGCGAACGGGCCAGCCAGCCGACTTGCAGGATGGCAAGCTCACGCAGCCTGGGATCGAGCTTGCTGCCATGGCGGATGTAGCCTCCCAGGCCGGAGAACGCGCGCGCCGCCTTGGGCGAGTTGGCCAGCGCCTTGAACAGCCAGATCGGCCGCTTCAACAGGTCCTGGTCTTCCGGCGCAAGGTCGGACGGTTCGAGGTAAGGGACGCGGGCCATGGTTTCCTCCGGTTGAGAAGGATAGCCTAAGGTCACTTCATCACCCTGCAAACCATGAGCATCGGCCGTTTCAAAGAAGGACCTTGAAGTTAGATTAATGCGTCAGGGCCCTTTGCATGCGATGATGGCTCGGCACGCCATCAGCAGTCCGTCAAGTCTTGGCCTTATAACCTCTAAACGTTAACAAAGCCTTTATGCCGGGTGTGGCGGACACGCCCCTTGAGCGGGCCGAGGCGCGCGGCGCCTTATGAACCGGGTTTGATTGAACGGATCATCCTCCATGCGTGGCACGCTTTATCCGACTGGCTTGCTGATGCTGCCCTCCCACGCCGCACGCGCGGCGCTTGGCCGAACGGGCGCGCGTGGCGAGAAACGGGAAGGAGACGGCGCGACGCCGGCGGGGCTGCTGCCGTTGCGCGAGGTTCTGTACCGCCCGGATCGCCTCGCGCCGCCGCGCTGCGCCGTGCCGGTTCGGCCGCTTGTTTCGACTGATGGGTGGTGCGACGATCCTGCCCACAAGGATTATAACCGGCTGGTCCAATTGCCCTTGGAGGGCAGCGCCGAGGCGCTTTGGCGGGACGACTCCCTGTACGACATCATCGGTGTGCTTGGCTGGAACGACGCGCCGGTGCGCCCTGGGCTTGGTTCGGCCATCTTCCTGCATCTCGCCCGGCCGGATTTCGGCCCGACCGACGGCTGTGTCGCGCTGGGGCTGGACGATCTGCGAACCATCCTGGCAAGCGGACTGACCGAGATACTGGTCATGGCATGACTTCCCTGGGCACGACTTCCTTGGGCATGGCTTCCTTGGGCGTGAACCGCTGGGCCTCGGCTTGGCATCGCAGCGCGAGACGGCTGGCCGAGAACACTTGGCCGCCGTCCAGCATCTGGCCGGTCCGGTCGCGGGCATCGTGCAGGAAGTCACGGTAATAGGTGACCGGGAGGGAGGCGCAATCCTGGTGGCGCGTGCGCTGGCGGTTGGCGACGAACATATGGCCGCCGCCCGGCCTGCCCTCGATATCGAGGTTCTTGCGCAGCTCCAGCGTTCCCTCGGCGCCGACCAGGAACAGCCTGCCGTCGCCCCAGTCGGGCAGGCCGTCCGGGGTGAACCAGTCGAGACGGACCGTTCCGATCATTGTCCCGGCGTGCAAGGTGATCGTGGCGAAGTCCTCGAAGCCGGGCGGGTCCGTGCCGAACGCGCCGATCGTGGCGGCGGCGATCGCGGCATCGGAAGCGTTGGCGAAGGCGAGGAACTGGTCGATGGAGTGGACGCCAATGTCCGTGATGATCCCGCCATAGGCCGAGCGATCGAAAAACCAGGCGGGGCGCAAGGCGCGGTTCAGGCGGTGGGGCGCCAGGCTGGTCAGGCTGACGAGGCGGCCAAGCTCGCCTGAGCGGGCGACGCGCAGGGCCTCTTGCGTGGCGGGCGAGGTCAGGCGGCCCAGGGCGACCGACCAGATCCTGCCGGTTTGCCGGACGGCGGCCTCGACCGCCTGGAGTTGTTCGAGGGTCGTGACGCCGGGCTTGTCGGCCATGACATCCTTGCCGCGTTGCATGGCATCGATGGCCAGGGCGGCACGGTGGGACGGGACGGCGCAGAGCACGATGAAATCGACCGAGGGATCATCCAGCAGGCGCTCCCGCGCGACGGGCGGGATGTCGGGGAAGCGCTTGCGGAAGCCGGCGAGGACGCGGGGGTCGGTGGTTTCCGGGTCGTGGCCGACGCAGGTCGCGCCCGCCGCCAGCAGCCCGGCGGTCAGGTCGTAGACGTGGCGGTGATCCAGGCCAATGGCGGCGAAACGAAGGGGCGCGGGCTGGGGCATTGAGGAATCCTTCCTGGTCAGGACGTCCGGCATCTTCCCGATCCGGTGGCCCCGGTCCAGTATGGCGGCTGGTTTACAAGACAGGGGAACGAACCCAATGACAGATCGTGTCGCCATCATCACCGGGGCGGGCAGCGGGATTGGCCAGGCGTCGGCGCTGAACTTGCTGGCGGGGGGATGGTCGGTCGCGCTGGCGGGGCGCCGCGCCGAGGCGTTGCAGGAAACCGCCGGCATGGCGACCGGCGGCAAGCCGCTGGCAGTGCCGACCGACGTGACCGATCCGGCGCAGGTCGATGCGTTGTTCGCCAAGGTGAAGGCGAGCTTTGGCCGGCTGGACGTGCTGTTCAACAACGCGGGCGGCAACGTGCCGACGACCAATTTCGGCGACTTCACCTTCGAGATGTGGCGGCATGTCTGCGCGATCAACCTGGACGCGATGTTCCTGTGCGCCAACGCGGCGTTCCGCGCCATGCGCGACCAGGCGCCCCAGGGGGGGCGGATCATCAACAACGGGTCGATCTCGGCGCACAATCCCCGGCCGGGGTCGGTGGCTTACACCTCGACGAAGCACGCCATCACCGGGTTGACAAAGTCGATCGCGCTGGACGGGCGGCAGTATGACATCTGCTGCAGCCAGGTGGACATCGGCAATGCCGCGACGCCGATGACGGCGCGCTCGGCCAACGGGCAGATGCAGCCGCATGGGCAGATGGCGGTGGAGCCGCGCATGGACGCGAACCATGTCGGCCAGCAGGTGGCCTTCATGGCGAACCTGCCGCTTGAGACAAACGTCCAGTTCGTCACCATCATGGCGACCAAGATGCCCTGGATCGGGCGGGGCTGATCTCCGGGCCAGGGCGTTTTTCCGTGTCCCTGGCTGGCGCGCCGCGTTGGCGGTATCCGTGCCTGCCTTGCCGAAGCGGACGGGCGCCGGGGCGGCAGGGTTCCGCCCCGTGATCAGTTGGCAGTGGC